>QKDF01000213.1 GCA_003245395.1 Clostridia bacterium | reverse complement strand
GCTGGCGGAAATAGCAAAGCAGCTTTTCCCGAATAGAGCGGCGTGAGAGTACGTCGATCCGCTCCGTCAGTGCCTGCGCTTTTCCGGCGATCAGGCGCAGCATGTTCCGAACCAAAATACTATGGTGGGTGCAGGCATTCTCGCACTGTTTGAGAATGTGCGGATAGTCAATATAGAGTACTTCACTGGGCGTCCGGGAAATGACCTGAAGACTATCTCCGCTGCTGCCGGTAAAAGCCAGACTCCGGCCAAAGACACTGCCCGTGGTCAGATCCTCCATGACGGTAGAGGTGCCCTCTTCGTCGATCCGGATCAAAGAGGCCTCGCCCCGCTCCACGATCCCAACTTTTTCGCCTTCTGCGGAAAAATCATAGATGAGGTCTTCTGGACGATAGGATTTTTGTGTGGCCTGAAAACAATCCAACATGGCCAGATAACTCTCATAGCTGATACCGTCAAAAATCGGGCTCTTCTCCAGGTCCTGTGGTGCAAGCATGCTATTCACTCCTTTTTTCGTGTCTGTTGCATAAATCACATTTTATCAAATTTTTTTCAAAATGTAAAGTAGATTTTGATTTAAGAAATTGTTCATCAATTCGACTGTTCATTTGCGTATACTGAAAATAGAAAAGCGGGCAGCCCGCAATTCGAATGAAATGAGGTATGGGTGTGAACATCGCGTATTTCCTGATCCCCAAAAGCAATGTGTCCTTCCTTTATGACGACTTCACATTTCGCCAGGGTCTTGAAAAAATGCGCCGCCATGGCTACACCGCCATCCCCGTGATTTCCCGCGAAGGAAAATATGTAGGCACGGTCAGCGAAGGTGATTTCCTCTGGCCCCTCCTGGAAACCGGCGACAGCTCCGGAGCCCCCGTATCCATGAAAGGCGCAGAACATCTGCACGTAAGGGACATCCTCCGCCGTACCACATACCCCCCCGTGCGGATCACCGTCACCATGGAACAGCTTTTAAGCAATGCTATGAACCAGAACTTTATTCCCGTTGTAGACGATCTGGGCAATTTCACCGGCATCGTCACCCGCAGAGACATTCTGCTGTACCTGTCCAAACGTGCAACCGTGCAGCCCAAGCGGGAACTGGCACAGAAAATCGTATAATCAAACCAGACCGCGGAGAAAAACTCCGCGGCCTGGTTTTTATGCCTGTGCATCGATCTGTTCTTTGCGCTCATTCAAATATATCCACCGTTCCGTCTTGTCCTCAAGCTGTGCCTTGAGCTGCTCCTGCCGGGCGGTTAGTTCCTGCAGCTTTACATAATCGCTTCCGCAGGCTCCCATCTGTTTCTCCACAGCAGACAGTTCCTCCTCCAGCGCGGCAAGGTCGCCGTCGATGGTGTCAAATTCCCGCTGCTCCTGGAATGTGAATTTCAACTTTCTCTCCCGGGGTCTCCTGGTATCTGCTGCGGCCTTCTCGGCAGGCGGCGCATCCGTGCACACGTCTTCTCTCCGTTTGTGGTCATAGTCGCTCCAGTTGCCGGTATAGCGGTGAATCTCACCGCCCTCTCCCACCTCAAAAACCGATTCGGCCAGCTTGTCCAGAAAAAAGCGATCGTGGGAAACCGTCAGAATCGGGCCGGGGAAGGAGGTCAGATAATCTTCCAGAATGGAGAGTGTGGTCACATCCAGATCGTTGGTGGGCTCGTCCAGCAGGAGAACATTGGGTGCCGACATTAAAACAGAGAGCAGGTACAACCGCCGCCGTTCGCCGCCGGACAGCCGCCCGATGGGAACAGACTGGAGATCCGAGGGGAACAGGAACCTCTCCATCATGTCCTTGGCAGAGAGAGTCCCCTCCTCTGTGCGCACCTCATCGGCGATATCGTGGATAAAGTCGTAAACACGCTGGTTCAGGTCCAGCTCCCGGCCCTCCTGGGAAAAATAACCGATGTTCACCGTCGAGCCTTGATCCACGCTGCCGCTGTCGGGCGACAACTGCCCGGCAATGATGTTGAGCAAAGTGGATTTGCCCGCGCCGTTGCGCCCCACGATCCCGATGCGATCCGTGCGCAGAACGTTATAGGAAAAATGAGATAGAACCGTGCGGCCGTCAAATGCCTTGGAAACGTCGGTAAGCTCGATGATCTTGCGCCCCAGGCGGCTGGAGGCAGCCGCAAGCTGTACCGTGTCGTCTTGTTCCGGAGCGGACTGATTTTTCAAAGCCTCATACCGCTCCACCCGCTCCCGGCTTTTGGTTGTCCGGGCACGGCAGCCCCGCATGATCCACTCCTGCTCCACGCGGAGAATGGATTGACGCTTGCGCTCACTGGCCTCCGCCATCTCCATCCGCAGTGTTTTCAGCTCCAGGTATTTGGAGTAGTTCGCCTCATAATGGTAAAGCTTTCCACGTTCCAGTTCCGTAATGTGGTTTGCCACGCGCTCAAGAAAATAGCGGTCATGGGTTACCATTACCAGACCGCCTCTCCATCTGCGCAGGTACTCCTCCAGCCAGGCGACCATCTCCGCATCCAGGTGGTTGGTGGGCTCGTCCAGAATCAGCACGTCCGCCGGATGAATCAGGGCCGCTGCCAAAGCCACCCGCTTGCGCTGTCCGCCGGAGAGCGTACCGATCTTCTGCTCCGTATCCGGAATCCCCAGCTTGCCCAGC
>QKDF01000087.1 GCA_003245395.1 Clostridia bacterium | reverse complement strand
GGAAAGCGTCCGCTGGGGATACGCAGCGTTTCCTCGGCGGTACGGGCAGTCCGCGCCGACGGGTTGCCGGATACAAACACTGTATGGGAGGAACCTCATGTCATCCATGGAACCGAATACGCCGACGGCCTCCGCCGCGGAAGAAATTTTCCTTTTAAAACTGGGCGAGGTGGTCCTGAAGGGGCTCAATCGCCGCAGCTTTGAAGATAAGCTCGTCTCCAACGTCCGCCGCCGCGTGAAACATTGCGGCATCTTTCAGGTCTATGTCCGCCAGAGCACCATTTACGTGGAGCCCCGGAGCGCAGACTGCGACATGGCCGGTGCCTATGCCACCTGCCGTCAGATTTTCGGCATCGCCGCCGTGGCACGGGCTGTTCCCTGTGAAAAAAGCGTGGACGCCATCGCAGAAACAGCGGCAGCCTACCTGAAAGATGCGTTCGCCGCATCCCGCAGCTTCAAAGTGGAATCCAAGCGCGCCGACAAGACTTTCTCTCTCAACTCCATTCAGCTTTCCCAGGCGGTGGGCAGCCAGCTGGCCCGGCGGTTCCCCGCCGTCAAGGTGGATGTGCACCAGCCGGATCTGACCGTCCATGTGGAAATCCGGGAGGCGGCCGCCTATATCCACGCGCCTTCGGAGCCCGGCGCGGGCGGACTGCCCGTGGGTATGGGGGGAACCGCTGTCTCTCTCCTCTCCGGCGGCATCGACAGCCCCGTGGCCTCCTGGATGATGGCGCGGCGGGGCGTCCAGCTGGAGATGGTTCACTTTGTCTCTCCCCCCTACACCTCTCAGCAGGCGCAGGACAAGGTGCTGGAGCTGGCCCGTCTTCTAACCCCCTATTGCGGGCGGATGATCGTCCACGTCATTCCCTTTACAAAAATTCAGGAGGAGATCCGCCGCAGCTGTCCGGAGGAATACTTTACGCTGATTATGCGCCGCTTCATGATGCGGCTGGCCTTGGCGGTAGCAAGACGCCGCGGTGCCGGAGCGCTGGTCACGGGTGAATCTCTGGGTCAGGTGGCCAGCCAGACCATGCTGGCCCTGGGTGTGACCGAGGATGTGACAGACCTGCCCGTCCTGCGGCCGCTGATCGGAATGGACAAGGTAGAAATCATCCGCATCGCCCGTGAGATCGGCACCTTTGACACCTCCATTCTGCCTTATGAGGACTGCTGCACCGTGTTTACCCCCCGCCATCCCTGCACCCGTCCCAAACTGCAAGACGTGCGGGAGGCGGAGACCGCCCTGGATGTGGAGGCGCTGGTTGCCCAGTCACTTGAGGGCGAACAATGGATTCGGGTCAAATACGGAGACTGAGAAAACCGGCAGGACTGCGCTCTGCCGGATGTTTACCGGTGCCGCAGGAACATATCCTGCGGTGTTGAAATCAAGAGGAGGCTTCTCAAAATGGCACATACCGCAGAGTTGATTGCGGTGGGCACGGAACTGCTGCTGGGCAACATCGTCAACACCAATGCCCAGATGCTCTCCCAAAGCCTGTCCGCTCTGGGGATCAACGTCTACTGGCACACCGTGGTGGGTGACAATCCCCAACGGCTGCGCGAGGCGCTGGACATTGCCCGGCACCGGGCAGACATCATCCTGACCACTGGAGGGCTGGGGCCAACCTATGACGATCTGACCAAGCAGACCATCTGCGAGGTATTCGGGAAAAAGCTGATCATGCACGAGGATATTCTGGCAGAAATCCGTTCTTTCTATGAATCCGCGCTGCATGTCGCCATGCCGGAAAACAATGCCCAGCAGGCCCAGCTGCCCGAGGACTGTGTGGTGTTCGACAACCCTGTGGGCACCGCCCCCGGCTGCGCCTTTTGTGTGGACGGCGTCCATGTCCTGATGCTGCCCGGCCCCCCCTTTGAGTGCGAGACCATGCTGCGCCGCTGCGCCGAGCCGTATATGCACGGGCTGTCCAGCGAGGTCATTCTCTCCCACGACATCATGACCTTCGGTATGGGGGAATCGTCGGTGGACCAGCTGCTTCACGAGCGCATGACCACTATGGAAAACCCCACGCTGGCCACCTATGCCCGGCCGTCGGAAGTACGGCTGCGGGCCACGGCCAAAGCCGCCACTGTGGAGCAGGCCGAAGCCATGCTTACTCCTGTGGTGAAAGAGGTAAAAGCCGCTCTGGGCGATATCGTCTACGGCATAGATGTGAAGTCGCTGGAGGAAGTCTGCAAGCAGCTTCTGGGGCAGCGGGGTCTGACCCTGGCCAGCGCCGAATCCTGCACCGGCGGACTGATTGCCCAGCGCCTGACTGCCCTGCCCGGAGCCTCTGCGGTCTATCGGGGCGGTGTGGTGTCCTACTGGACATCCGTGAAGGCGGATGTGCTGGGCGTCCCCCAGTCGATTTTGGATGAATACGGTGCGGTCTCCGAGCCCTCCGCCCGGGAGATGGCCGAGGGGGTTCGCCGGATCACCGGGGCAGACATCGGCGTTTCCGTCACCGGTGTAGCCGGCCCGGACAACGACGAGCGGGGCAATCCGGTGGGGCTGGTGTTTGTGGGCCTCTCCACGCCGGACGGCACCTTCTGCCGGAAGCTGGACTCAGGCCGGCGCAGACGGGATCGTATCCGAACCGCCTCTGCCAATACGGCGCTGGATATGGTGCGCCGGT
>QKDF01000024.1 GCA_003245395.1 Clostridia bacterium | reverse complement strand
GCTGAGCCGGGCCACCGATTCGAATACCCTCCGGGTTGTACCCGCCGTGTCCGAACGGAGACGTTCCACCTGTGCCGACCCAATGACTGCCGCCATCGTGGCGCTCGGTTTGCTCCTGCAACCGCTCCTCCAGCATTTTGCGCAGCTGCTCCAGATCCAGACCTCCGTTGAAGCGGGTGTCTACCTCCGCCTGATCGAAGTCCCTCGGAGGAACGGCCTTCGCCAGCCAGTCCAAAAATTCCCTTGGCAGCTCTTTCACCGTTTCAATATCGCCGAAATAGGATGCAAACGCCATGTCGAACCGGTCGTAATCCGCTTCCGATTTCACCAAAATACAGCGGGCCAGATAGTAAAAATCCGTCAGCTCCGAATTGTGCAGCCCCTGATGCAGCGCCTCAATCAGAGTCAGCCACTCATTGAGGGAAACCTGCAGACCATTGGCTCGGAGCAAATAGAAAAAATCCGTAAACATCGTGATTTTAGCGGCGGTAGGACGCCACTGCGTCCAGATCCTCTGTCTTTTTCAGCAGAACACCTGCAAAGGGCAGCGTATCCTTGAGCGACTTGGGCTCAATCCCACCGATGGACAGAGCCTGCACCCAGTCCAGCAGCTCCGAAGTGCTGGGCTTTTTCTGCAGGTCGCTGCGCTGGCGCAGACGGTAAAACTGTTCCAGTGCCTGATCCAGCAGATCCTCCTGCAACTTCGGGTAATGGGCATGGATGATCTCCTCCATCATATCCCGGTTGGGAAACGCAATATAGTGGAAGATGCACCGGCGCAAAAATGCATCGGGCAATTCCTTTTCCGCATTGGAGGTGACGATGACAATGGGCCGGTGCTTGGCGCACACCGTGCGCTTTGTCTCGGGAATATAGAACTCCATCCGATCCAGCTCCCACAGCAGGTCATTGGGAAATTCCAGGTCAGCCTTGTCGATTTCATCGATGAGCAAAACCACCTGCTTGTCGGATTCAAACGCCTCGCCCATCTTCCCCAGCTTGATATATTTGGAGATGTCGTTGACATTGGATTCTCCGAACTGGCTGTCATACAGCCGGGCCACAGTATCATAGACATACAGCCCATCCTGTGCCTTGGTGGTGGATTTGATATTCCAGATCAGCAGTTCCATTCCCAGGGAATCGGCCACCGCCTGGGCCAGCATGGTCTTGCCAGTACCCGGTTCACCCTTGATCAGCAGCGGTTTTTCCAGTGCGCGGGCAATTTCGGTGACGCGGAGCAGCTCCGGTGACGCGATATAGTTTTCTGTGCTGTGAATTTCTTTCATAATTCCTCCATGCACTGCGCCGGAGTAAGCCGGCATCGTATCGTGCTTACGATTGCCAAAAGACTGCCCTCTCATGAGGACAGCCTTTTGGTGTTTATGGCAAAAGGAGTGTGTGGGAAGAGTAAAATCAGCCGAACAGCTTGAGCAGGCAGCCCGCTGCCACGGCGGAACCGATCACGCCGGCCACGTTGGGGCCCATTGCGTGCATCAGCAGGAAGTTGGACGGGTTGCATTTCTGACCCACCACCTGGGAAACACGGGCGGCCATCGGTACGGCGGACACGCCGGCGGAGCCGATCAGGGGGTTGACCTTGCCACCGGAAAGCACACACATCAGCTTACCGAACAGCAAGCCGCAGCAAGTGGCAAAGCAGAATGCAAACAGGCCCAGGAAAATGATCTTAATGGTACTCCAGGACAGGAACGTGCTGTACACAGCGGTGGCGCCCACGGAAGTGCTCAGGAAAATCGTGACGATGTTCATCAGATTATTCTGGGCGGTATCACTCAGACGCTCGGTCACGCCACACTCACGCAGTAGGTTGCCCAGCATCAGACAGCCCAGAAGGGGCGCCACGGTGGGCAGGATCAGCACGGTCACGATGGTCACCATGATGGGGAAGATAATCTTCTCTTCCTTGGAGACGGGGCGCAGGGTTTCCATCTTGATCTCCCGCTCCTTCTTGGTGGTCAGCGCCTTCATAATGGGCGGCTGAATCAGCGGGATCAGTGCCATGTAAGAGTAAGCAGCAATGGCGATGGGGCCCAGATAGTCCGGTGCCAAAATCTTGGTCAGCCAGATGGCCGTGGGGCCGTCTGCGCCGCCGATGATGGCGATGGATGCAGCCACGTTAGGCGCAAAGCCCAGGATCGTTGCAATAATCAAAGCACCGAAAATGCCGCCCTGTGCGGCCGCCCCCAAAAACAGGGACGAGGGGTTGGCGATCAGCGGACCGAAATCCGTCATGGCACCCACGCCCAGGAAGATCAGGGACGGGTACAATCCGGTTTTGACGCCGATATACAGCAGGTCTAAAAGACCGCCGTCGTGCAGCACCTCACTGTAGCTAATGTTGTTGCCGTTCCAAAATTGGGCGTGGAAAACTTCACCGCCGGGCAAGTTGGTCAGCAGCATGCCAAATGCAATGCCCACCAGCAGCAGCGGCTCAAATTTCTTGACAATGCCGAGATACAGCAGCACGCACGCCAGCACGATCATGACCAGCTGGCGGTAGTCCTCCATCAGGCCGAAGCCGGAGGTACTCATCAGGCCGCTGAAGGTTCCAGTAATTAAATCCATCGGAAACTCCCTTCCGATCAGTCGATCTGAACCAGCGGCGCACCGGCTTCAATTTGAGTTCCCGCAGTGACAAACACCTTGCTGACCGTTCCGGCAGAGGGTGCCATCACCTCGTTTTCCATCTTCATAGCCTCGAAGGTCAGCAGAACCTGACCTGCGGACACGGTGTCGCCCTCTTTTACGGAGACGCTCATGATTTTGCCGACCATGGGAGCTGCAACCACGCCGGCGCCGGAAGCGGCCGCGGGAGCGGGTGCTGCGGGGGCAGCGGCAGGAGCGGGAGCAGCAGCGGGAGCCGGAGCGGCGGCAACGGGAGTCACGCTCTGGATGCGGGGAGCGGCAACGCCGGTGGCGTCCTTTTCTGCAACCTGGACATCATAGGTCTTGCCATTGACGGTAATCGTATAAGCTTTCATATTGCTTTTCTCCTCTGATAATTTTATTTAAATTCAGCTTGTATCGGTTCTCGGATGACGGAGGCCATTTTAGTCCAGATCGCCGCGGTTGCGCACCATCGGGTTCCCGGAGCCTTCCTCGTATGCCGCGACAGCGGCAGCCAGAACACAGAACAGATCACGGTCATCCTGTGCGGGTACCGCAGGAGCGGCTGCAGAAGTCACAGCAGCTTTGGGCGCTGCGGCGGGCTGTGCCTTTGCTTTTCTGCTGGAAGCGACCTTACCAAAAATCGTCACCGCAACAAAGAGCACCAGCAAGACACAGAACACCACCGTCATACTGGCAAGGGAAACGATGCCAGCCTGCCCCAGGGTCATACTGTCTTGGATCATACACTCACCTCTTACGCGAAAGAGTTATTTCGCGCTCCTTTCTTTTAAAATGGCTTATTTCTTCATCAAATTGTCCCAGTCACGAATGATCCGCGGAGTCATCATGTGATGGAACGGGCAGATGGACTTGGGATTCTGATAGGAAGCGCCGACGAACGCGCAGATATAATTGCGCAGCTGCTTCATTCTGACAATCTCGTCCACCAGGCCAATCTTGGCGCAATAGGAGGGACGGGACTTGTCGGAGTAGTCCTGAATCAGCTCGTTCATCTTCTCGATGGTGGGAGCCAGATCCTTACCTTCCTTCTTATCCTTCACCAGGCGGCGGGAATACATGGCAGCCGCGGCAGTCTCACCGTGCATCACGTAAATCTCGGTGGCAGCGGTGCCAATGCTGAACACGTTGCTCTCGTTACCCTGGGGTCCACCCATGACATAGTGGGCCGCGGCGGTTCCCTTGCGCAGGGTGATCTCCATCTGGGGTACACCGGCGTTCTGGATGGAATAGATCAGCGACTGGCCCAGGCCCAGCAGTTCGGCCTTCTCTGCGGGATCGCCCACATCGATGCCGGTGGTGTCCTGAATCCACACGATGGGCAGACGGTCACGGCCGCACATGGTAATAAACTCATTCATCTTGATCAGGCCCTGGCGATACAGCTTGCCGCCCACGCCAACGGCACCGGCGCCGCGGTACTCGGGATAGTTGGGCAGCAGGCCCTGATAGTTGGTCACCACGCCGGTCAGCAGACCGTTGACGCGTGCCAGACCGCAGACGATTTCGGGACCATAGCCCTTTTTGTATTCCATGAACTCGCTGTTGTCAAACAGGCAGGCCAGCACTTCCTTCACGTCGTAGGCGCGGCGCTGATTGAAGGGCACACGGGTATAAAGCGCCTCGGCGTCTTGGGCCGGCTCCATGGGATCGGCCACACGGTAAAAGTTCTCATTGTAGGCGGGGATGGCATCCATATATTTCTTGATAGCGCTCAGAACTCCTTCTTCCTCCGTATACACCTCGCGGAAGAAGCCCGTTTCACCATAGTGAACATGCACGGCGCCAGGGGGATCGATCTTGCCGGCCTTCACTGTGGCATCGATGAGAGCCTCTGCGGCCTCCTCATCTATATAGCCCTTGGGATTCATGCCGCCGACAATGCCGGCGCCGCCCACGGCCATGTTGGCCTTCTCATGGGCAATCAGGACGGTGGGGCTGATGGAGTGGTAGCCGCCGCCGGCGGGGTTCGTTCCGTAAATGCCCACCAGGACGGGAATACCCAGCTGCTCCAGCTCGGCATGGCGATAGAAGGGGGTGCCGCCGGAGAGACGTCCGGCATAGACCTTCTCCTGCTCATCCAGCTTCACGCCGCTGCAGTTGAGGACATACACCAGGGGAATCCGGAGCATCTTGGCCATATCAGTGGCGCGGGTCAGCTTAAGTGCCTGTCCGGCAACCCATGCGCCGGCCAGCTTTTTATTGTCGGAAGCAATAATGACAGCCCACTTGTCGTGGATCTTGCCGAGGCCCGTAATGACACCGGTGCTGCCGTTTTTATTGTGGCCGGGGTTATACAGGCTGTTGAGAGGGCACCAGGTTCCCTCGTCCACCAGCATGTTGATACGCTGCCGGGCAGTCATTTGACCAGCGGCGTTCAGAGACTCATCACTGCGGCCGGCGCTCAAAGTCGCTTCCACCTGCTCATCAATCGCGGCTTCCACGTCTTTGAGAGACTTTGCGTTCTCCTCATTCACTGCGTTCAGGGGTGTTCCCAGCTTCGGCATGTTCTGGAAATAGGAGGGCATAGAGTAGCCAAATGCGCTCATAGTTTACCACCTTATTTTGTATTTCAGCCGTGATTGTCCGGGACGGCCTGCCCGCGTTCTGCCAGGGAGCGGATTTACAGCGAGATCACATCGGCAAATGCCTGAATCGCAGTGCGGGCCTGACCAAAGTCACGCATCTGCTGATCCACGCCCAGACGGATGTGGGGGATACCCGCATCATCCAATGCCTTTTTCAAAGAGGGATATTCCATTTCCTCAGGGTCACAGAACTGCTGCATAAACAGCACCAGGCCCTTCGCGCCGCTCTCCTTGACCAGATTGGCCACGAACTCGCCGCGGCGGTTGGAGCTGGACTGCTCATCATACAGCAGAACGTCAAAGTCCTGCTCCGCAAACTGCTGGGCCAGCGCCATCATGGGATCGCCGGACTCGGGTGCATCCACACGGAAAGCGCGGCTTTCATGGGCCACGTCGTCGGCGGCAATGGCGATGTTGTAGTCCTCAAAGATCTGCAGCAGCTTGGGATTGTCGCAGATGATGCCGGAGGTGACCACTTTGGCGCCCTTCCAATCGCACACGGGCAGGGCGGACAGCTCCGCATTCAGGGCGGTCAGCAGCTCGGTGTACTCGGTCTTGGGCATGAACCAGGCAGCCTTCAGGACAGCGCTGCGCTTGATCGGGGTGATGACATCACAGTGGGCGTTTGCCAGCTTGACAAACTCCCGGCGAGCGGCGCGGCTCTTGTTGTAGACTTTGATCGCCTCGGAAATTGCCTCGTCGGTAACGGGAGCGCCGGAAATTTTCTCCAGTTCCTTACGGATGTGTGTATACTGATCCACCGTGAACTTCAGGCCGAACGCCGGCTTGCGGTTCTGGGGATGAGCCAGGAAGATACAGGGCAGCTTCTCGCTCATGGCCACGCGGATATTCTGGGACATGGGGCGCAGCGTATCGCAGATGGTGGGGGTGATCACGCCGTCCAGCAGATCCAGCGTCCCGTCAAGCAGCATCTCCAGATCCAGCTGAGCAATGGTGCAGTAAAACGTCGCACAATACTCCTTGGCCTGGCTGATGGTCTTGTCGTTGCTGCCCCACATACCGAAGGGTACCATACCGGCGGCCGCCACCAGCTCTTCGGGCGCAAAGTAAGGCATGACGCCGATGCACTTCTTGCCCTGATCCTTATACTTCTTCAACTGGGCCTTCGGGTTTGCCGCAACCTCGGCAAACTCCTTTACCAACGCTTCGATGCTCATGCCCGCGCCTCCTTCAGCTTTTTAGTCTCTTCCATGGCTTCCACCAGGCCCTGTACACGGGTCTCATACTGTGCCTGGTTGAAGTTCCGGGGATCGGCCTGGTCGCCGTCAAAGCCGGCACAGGGCACGCCCAGATCCTTGGTGAAGCGGCGCTGCATCTCGGCCATATAGCCGGACCAGGGCTTGCAGGAACGGTTGTAATGCACCAGAACGCCGTCCACCTTATTGTCGCGGCAGATCCCTTCACGCCATTCAACACCCTGCTCAATGCAGACGGAGTTGGGCGCCTTGCAATAAGCGCGGGCCATGGAGTCCATGTCGTCATAGACAAACCCGAAAGCGGGGGCGTATACCACGGCGGTGACGTTCACGCCGTTGGCTTTGAGGGGCTTGAACAGAGCCCTGAGGTCGGGCCAGCAGGGGATGCCCTCGAACATGACGCGGTACTGCTCGGGGAACGGAGCGGTGGTGGTGCCGTTTTTCACGTGCTCCTCCAGCTCGGTTGCCAGCAGCTCAAACGCCTCGGCCGTCGCGGTCTTGCCGCGGGCGGTCACCACGTCGGCCATGTGGTTGAACAGGTCGAAGCCGCTCATGGGAGCGGGCTTATACTGCAGATAATCGCAGACTTTCAGCCACGCCTTCGCGGTGCGGTTGGCGTTGGCGCAGGCCTGCTCGAACTTCTTTTCGTCGAACTTGCGGCCGGCGATCTTCTCCATCTGATGGATGGCGTCATCAAACTGGGCACGCATATAGGCCACCTGAGAATCGCTGACAGTCACCTCGTTGTTATAGGGCACGTCGATCATGATCAGGGGGATGTTGTGCATCCGGGCGATGTTCTCATACCACTTGGTCATGCAGTTGCAGATGTTGTTGCAGCACAGCACGAAGTCCGGCATGGGAACCCGGCGGGACTCATTGGTGGTCTCCACACCGGAAGCATAGGCCAAAGAAATCCGGGCGTAGCCGCAGATATCGTTATCAAAGCCCAATTCTTCGGCAGCCTGGCACATCCGCTCTCCGTCATGCTGAGCGGCGATGCCTGCCGCCTGGTTTTCTGGATATACCACAGCCAGACCCAAAGCCTCGGCAATCTCGCAGGGGAACTTGGAAGACGACCAGCCCACCGGCTCCCCCTTTTCTTTCGCAGTCCACGCAGCAGCATACACATCGGACACCACTTTGCGCAGCGCCTGCGTACCGGGGCTTGCGGGCTTGGGGGCCTTCTTCACGGGAGCCGCCTCTGTGGCGGCCACAGTTGTTTTTTCAGTTTCGGCCATATATAGATCCTCCATTCTAAAAGCTTACAAATATCTTCTCCCGCTCTGCGACTTGCAGAGCAGGGATGTGGTTCCCCATCCGAACGGAAGGGATCACTTGCAATTTATCGGCTGGCCCGCTGATAAGCGTATAATGCGGCGCCCAGCGCGCCGTTATACTGGGTCAGCGGCGAGGTGTGGATTGTGTGACCCAGCGCCTCCTGCAGCGCGGACACCACACCTCCATTTTGGGCGACACCTCCGGTCATCACCACGTCGTCCCGCACTCCCAGCCGGTTGGCCAGACCTACCACGCGGCTGGCCACCGAATGATGAATGCCATTGATAATATCCCGCTTGTCGGATCCTTGGGACAGCTGGCTGATCACTTCGCTCTCGGCAAATACGGTGCAGGTGGAGCTGATGGGCACGTTTTTCGTGGATTCAGCGCCCAGTTTGGCAAGATCCTCCACTTTTACCTCCAGAACGCGGGCCATCACGTCCAGAAAGCGTCCGGTCCCTGCGGCGCACTTATCGTTCATGGCGAAATTCACCATCACGCCGTTTTCAATCTGCACAACCTTCACATCCTGCCCACCGATATCGATGACGGTGTGGACATTGGGAAACAGGAAATACGCGCCGCGGGCATGACAGCTGAGCTCACTCATCTGGTGGTCGGCAACGCCTTCCAGCGAATTGCGCCCGTAACCGGTAGCCAGGATATAGTCCATATCTTCCTTTTTCATTCCGGCCGCCTCCAGCACCTCGCTGATCGCCCGTGCCGGGCCGCTGGTGCCGGCTCCAACGTCTACCAGGGATTTGGCCACAATTTCTTTGCCGTCTTTCAAAATGATGCACTTTGACGCCGTGGAGCCCACATCAATGCCCATCGTATAAATGGTCTTCATATCCTGAATCTCCTTGTTGTTCCGCGGGGGGCGGGAGTCTGCAGCTACGCAACGTACAAGCAGCGGAACTGATAGCTCTCCGCAGGCGCCTCAAGCCCGTAAGTCTTTGAGTTCCCGCGCATTTCCATATCACTTCAGCGTTAGGATAACACACTTGCGGCATTTGTAAAATAATGCGGTGCGCTAAAAACTTAGCGCATCTTGCTTTTATTGCATTTCCACATTTTTTTACCCATAAAAGGCAAATTTTAGGCAGTTGAGACAATAAAAACCAGGGTGGGCCGCCTGTGCGGTCCGCCCCGGTTGGACCGCCGCCCCCAAGGTCAGCCTTCGGCCGATCTTTCAGAATTTCAGGGGATGCGGTTATTGTTCAGAGTTTCCTCAAATCTTATTGACCGGATTTGCAAGGGGTCTGCCATAGCACACATTCACCAAATCATTGGCGCAGGAAGTGCAGCAGTTGATGATGGACTCCTCTGTGGAGGCAGCGGTGTGCGGTGTGAGAATCACGTTGTCCATATCCATCATCTGGCGACTGTTTTCGGACAGAGGTTCAGGATCGTAAACATCCAGCGCGGCACCGAACAATACGCCGGTCTTGAGCGCTTCCACCATTTCTTCTTCCCGGATCAGTCCGCCGCGAGCCACGTTGAGGAAAATGGCGCGGGGCTTCATCATCTTGAACTGAGGCAAACCCACGGTCTTTTCAGTGGCGGGCATAAGCGGCAGATGAATGCTGACAAAATCGGCATTCTTCCAAATTTCATCAATACTGCTCTTCAGCTCAATGGGCAGACCGCCCAGCTGCTCCTCAGTCACATAGGGGTCGTAGCTGATCACGCGCATGCCAAGGCCATGAATCACCTTGGATGCAAAGATTTTGGCAATACGGCCGCAGCCGATCAATCCCAGAGTCTTGCCCTGAACTTCCACCGTATTCTCCAGTCCCATGCGGACATAGAAATTTCCCTTGCGGAACTGGCGATCCACATAATTGAAGCGTCGTGCCGCCATCAGCAGCAGCATCACAGCATGCTCGGCTACGGCGTTAGCGTTGCCGGCAGGTGCAAAAACCACCTGAATCTTCTTCTGTGTGGCATGCTCAATATCAATGTTGTCCAAGCCGGCCCCCTGCTTGCCTACGCCTTTCAGGTTTGTGCAGGCATCCATCATGGCTGCCGTTACCGGCTCGGTGCGGCACATAATGATGTCCGGCTGGTATTCCTGTAGTTCCTTGATGTACACCTGCTCATCAAGAGCACTGGCCTCCTTGACTTCCACATCGTTGCTGTTGAATATCTGAGTCGCCACATCGCTGAGGTGGTTGGTATAATATACCTTGTATTTCATCTTTTTCTCCTCCGCATTTCTATAATTGGAAAGATGCCGCTCCGGTTCCGGTACGCGTTAATCTGCAAAGTATGGTCTTTACGTTTGCATCATATCCCTGTCGTATCTTTTTTGCAAGTATTCTTGCAAAAAAATTTTGGCATTTCATAATTTCCGTCATTTCTAACCACAAAGCTGCCAGGTTTGCCGTCATTTTCATGAACAAAATCCGGCAGTTTTT
>QKDF01000047.1 GCA_003245395.1 Clostridia bacterium | reverse complement strand
AGCTCTCCGGCTCCTTCACGCCTCTGGTGGGATAGCCCTTGGCGTCCATCAAAACGCCTCCGTCCAGCCCCTCCACCAGCAGCAAAATGTTCCCCTCCATGACGCAGGCGGTGGCCACGTCGGGCCGCTCCGTATAGCGCACCTTTGGAAATGGGTTGTACCATTTTCGCCGCATCATGGCTTCCGCCACGCTCTCCTGGCTCATGGACAGGGAGTTTTCATCGATCTTCGCCAGCTTTTCCCTCAGATCGTCCAGCATCTGCTGGTCCGCCTTGTCCTCCAGATAGCATACCACAACGTCGGTCTTTGACCGTGTTCCCACCCGGTGGCTTTCCATAATTAGCTTGGGGTCCCGTATCCGCCTGCGGAGCAAAGCGGTGTTGAACATCAGCGTTTCCACAAAACCGTCGTGCGCGCCCCGCAGGACCTTGGAGCTCTCCGGCTCCTTCACGCCTCTGGTGGGATAGCCCTTGGCGTCCATCAAAACGCCTCCGTCCAGCCCCTCCACCAGCAGCAGGGTCTTGCCCATCAGGACAGAGGTGGTGATCTCCTCGCAGTTCCGGTCTACATCGGTTTCGCAGAAGGTGACAAACTGTTCGGCAAACTGCTCCATAGTATTCAGTTCCGACATGACGGCGGAGTCTACCTTCAGCAGCGTGGTGTTGATATGCTCCAGCACCGCATCGGTGCCGTAACCATCCACCACCCAGAATTTCGACTTTCGTCCGCCGATGATCAGATACCGGCTGATGATGTCATAGTTTTTGCCGACACCCAGCAGAGTGTCCATCCCCCCGACATTCTGCATAAAATCGTCCGTCAGTTGTTCCATACATACCTCCAATCTCCGGTAGTATGGGCCCGCCGCGTGGATTTATACCAGAAACTCCCATTTAACCAGCCGGTATCAGCGAGTTCCGTTCTTATGCAGTGAAAAAGCTAAGAGCCACGGTTTTGCACCGTGGCTCCTGCTTTGAAAATATGGTATACGTCCGGTTGATTGTTTAATACCGGCCCGCCCAGTCGTTGAGCAAAAAGATCGGCAGCGTCCACAGCAGCAAAAATACCATCAGCAGCAGCGGCGGCATCAGGCTGTAACTCCCCAGAAACGTCAGATAAAACGTCAACAATATCCCCGCCGTACTGCCCAACAGCGCAATGGCGGTCCCCCGGCGGACAGCCCGGCACAGCCGACGGGCTCCGGCTACCGTCTCGGCGTAGGGCAGCAAACCCTCCCGGAACAGCAGCGCCCGAGGCAGCCCCTTCCAGCCCTCCTGTTCGGACAAAGCCAAACGGTTGGAGAGATCCGGGTATTCCATTTTAATCTTCACGCCGAATTTCCGCTTGATCAGCGCGGGCGTGACATTGGGGTCCCGAGAGGCCAGAACCGGTGTGATATGGCTGCGGCGCATGATCCGCAGCGCCCACTCCACATTTTCGGAGGGCTTGTATTTCACCGCGAACACCGCTGTCAGCTGTCTGTCCACCGCCAGAAAAATTCCCGTGCGAAGGTTCAGGCCGGACGGCATCTGTACCTCCATCTTGCGCATGAAGGAGGCCGTTCCCAAAATCACCGTTTCACCCCGGATGTTGCCGGAAAATCCGCCCTCTTCATAGAAACTGAAGTCCGTCACCGGCTCCGCATGAACACCTTCGCTCACCAGCAGGTTGTCAAACAGCCGCCGCAGCCCGCAGTCCGAGGCCCGGGCCAGTGTGGCCGCATAGGATACGGCTCTGCCCATTTCTTCCCCGAAGGTCTTAATGCCGTTGAATGTAATGGTGCCGGGCGGAAATAAGTCCGCGTCCGTGACGATCATGCACCGCTTGCATCCGATGCGCTCCGCTCCGGCGTACCCCGCCAAGGCACAGCCGGCTTTGTGCAGCCGCAGCGCCAGCCGCGAGGATGGAAGTGCTTCTGCCAGCGGCAGAGCCAGCGAAGACGCGGCGCAGAGAATGGCAGACCAGTTGAGCATGAAATCCGTCCCCCGATCCCGGCCCAGAGAGCCCAGGCCCGCAAATATCATGGACGCTACAAAAAACACCGGCAGCAGGGCTGTCTGCCACTGAACCGCCGCGGAATCCCGCTCCGCCGCGGTATAAAATCCGAGGATTTTGCCCGTCTGCTTGCATGCGCCCCGCTCCAGATCCGTAACCAGATACGGCGGGGAATTATCCATGGAGGCCGCGCGATAGAGGTCATATCGTCCCTGCTGGGTGCTGGCGTCTCCCCACAGGGCGAACACCAGCGCTGCGCAGGCGGTGAGCGCATAGGTCGCCGTATCGCTGCGCGTCGTGCTCAGCAGGCGAACCACTCCGTCCGCTCCGGCCACCAATGCCGCGGCGGACGCCAGAAAACCCGCGGAAAACTGCCTGTGCCGCAGCAGCCGCACCCCCCGGGTAAATACGCTCCGGCACAGGATGCACTCTAAAATCAAAAAAATGATCGATACGCCCGTCTGCACCATCGGGCTTCCCGTCCAGATAGGGACGGCATATCCCGCGTATTCCGCCGCAGGAGGGATCGCCAGCAGAACCAGCAGCGCCGCCGCGATTGGCAGCGGCTTTTTCTGACGGCGCCAGGCGGCACGGGCCGCGGCAGCCGCCTCTTCCAGCGGTTCTTCCTCTCCGATGGGTTCCTCCACCGGCTCCGGCTCGGGCGCAGGAGGCTGATAAAGCTGTTCGGTCTCTTCGAATTTTTTGCGGGAAAACAGGCCGCGGCGTGGTTTTTTCTCCGGCTGTGCCTCCTGCTCTTTCATCACGCCGTCCACCGTCATCCCCACAGCTTGCTCCACAGAGACCGGGCGGGGCGGGGCGGGCAATTCCTCTTGCGGGAGCACTTCCTCCGGCTCGGAAACACTTTCTTCAGCCTCGGGAGCGGCAGTTTCCTCGCTTGAAAGCGGGGGCGGCGTCTCGCTTTCGCATGTTTCGGGATCACTCGGCAGCTCCCGCTGGGGCACCGTTTCCGGCTGCACCGGCCCATCGGGGACGGATGCA
Organism: Clostridia bacterium; assembly: GCA_003245395.1. Lineage (GTDB taxonomy): Bacteria > Bacillota > Clostridia > Oscillospirales > Oscillospiraceae > Oscillibacter. Next base: position 7,166 of record QKDF01000047.1, on the reverse strand, counting down.
GGCAGCGGAGTCTCCGCCTGATTCAGTTCCGCCAGCAGCCTCTGCTCCCGGCTGATTCCATATTCCGCCAGGATCTCCTCCAGAGAAAATGCCTCATCCTCCGGATCGGCGGTCAGATCCTCCAGCGGGTCAAACTCCTTCGCCATGTTCCCTCGCTTCCTCAGCCGCGCTGGCGCACAGCCTCATACAGTAAAACCGCTGCCGCCGCGGAGGCGTTGAGCGAATTCAGCTTGCCTTTCAGGGGAATACTCACCAAGAAGTCGCAGTTTTCCGCAGCCAGACGCGTCATTCCCTCTCCCTCGCTGCCGATGACGATGGCCGCAGGGCCTTTCAGATCGGCGCTGTAAAGCGGCGTGGTTCCGTCGGCCGCCGTGCCGAATACCCACACGCCCTGCTTTTTCAAATCCTTGAGCAGAGCCGGAATATTCGGTACTCTGGCCACCGGCAGATGGGCCACCGCTCCGGCGGAGGTCTTGGCCACAATGGCGGTCAGGCCCGCGCTGCGCCGCTTGGGAATAATCACGCCGTGCGCTCCGGCGCACTCAGCTGTACGGATGATGGCGCCCAGATTATGCGGATCGGAAATCTCGTCGCACACCACCAGCAATGGGGCTTCCTGCCGATCCGCCGCGGTCTGCAGAATACTCTCCACCGTGGCATACTCCCGAACCGCAGCTAGCGCGATGACGCCCTGATGGGCATGGGTGCGGCTCATGCCGTCCAGCTTGCGCCGATCCGCCTCCACCACCACCACGCCGGCGGCGCGGGCACGGGAGGCAATATGCCCCAGGGTTTTATCTGTCTCGCCTTTCGCGATATAAATCTTGTCAATTGTTTCGCCGGCGCGCAGAGCCTCGATAACGGCATTGCGCCCCTCGATCAGTCCGTCCGCCTCTGCGGTCAGGCTATCCTTCTTTTCGCTGTCCATAGTCTTCTCCTTTTTCGGCCGGTTTCCCGGCTTTCCTACACTTTTCTGTAGTATACCACGAAAGCAAGATCAATCAAAGCGAAATTCACAGAAATTTCATAGAAAAACCGACGTGTATCCTTGTGACAAGCCGGGTTTTATGGTATACTCCACTGTAATATTCCCGGCTTTTCGCCGCGCCGCGATGCGGTGGAACATGCAAAGGAGTTCATTGGATGAATCAAAATAACAATAAAAAAAACCGGAACAACCGCAACGACAACTGGCGGGGCATTGCAACCCTTATCAGCTGGGCGCTGCTGCTGACCATTGTGGTCAGCTGGGCCGGCACCTATCTTTCCGGCACCGCGGACAAGTCAGCGGTGGAAATTCCATACAGCGAGTTTGTCCAGATTGCCAAGGCCGGTGAGATCACAAAGGTCTCCAAGGATGCCAGCACGGGGCTGCTGATGATCACCGCCAAGGATGACTATACCTACACCGATCAGGACGGCAAGCAATACAGCAGTAAAGACCATCAGTTTTACACCAATCCTATTTCCGCGGACGACCCCTCCCTGATGGCGCTGCTGGAGGAATATGTCCCGGACTTTGACAAGCCCTATACGCCGCCGCTCAATCCTCTGCTGACGTTTTTAATCTCCTATATCCTGCCCTTCGCTCTGATCATGCTGATGTTCTCGCTGGTAACGCGGATCATGGCGAAAAAAGGCGGAATGGGCGGCATCGGCGGCATCGGTACCGTGGGCAAGGCCAACGCCAAGGTCTATATGGAAAAATCCACCGGCGTCACCTTCCGGGACGTGGCCGGTCAGGACGAGGCCAAGGAGTCCCTGACGGAAATTATCGACTTCCTCCATAATCCTCAGAAATACACCGAGATCGGCGCCAAGCTGCCAAAGGGTGCGTTGCTGGTGGGCCCTCCGGGCACCGGCAAGACGCTGCTGGCCAAGGCTGTCGCCGGCGAAGCCAACGTGCCCTTCTTCTCCATCTCCGGTTCCGACTTCGTGGAGATGTTCGTGGGCGTGGGCGCCTCCCGTGTCCGCGACCTGTTTAAAGAGGCCAGCAAAGTGGCTCCCTGCATCGTGTTTATCGACGAGATCGACACCATCGGTAAATCCCGAGACAACCGCATGGGCGGCAACGACGAGCGCGAACAGACCCTCAACCAGCTGCTTGCGGAGATGGACGGCTTCGACCCCACCAAGGGCGTCATCCTCCTGGCCGCCACCAACCGACCCGAGGTGCTGGATCAGGCGCTGCTGCGCCCCGGCCGCTTCGACCGGCGCATCATCATCGATCGGCCCAACCTGGCAGGGCGGCTTGCAACGCTGCAGGTTCACACCCGCAACATCCGCCTGGCCGAGGACGTAAATCTGAAGAAGGTGGCGCTGGCCACCGCCGGCTCCGTGGGCGCGGATCTGGCCAACCTGGTGAACGAGGCAGCTCTGCGGGCCGTCCGTTTGGGCCGCAAAGCCGTCAACCAGAGCGACCTGCTGGCCGCGTTCGAGCTGGTCATCGCCGGTACGGAGAAAAAAGGCTCCGTGCTGACAGAGTTTGAGAAAAAGCTGGTGGCCTATCATGAGGTGGGCCACGCGATGGTGGCCTATAAACAGAAAAACACCGAGCCGGTACAGAAAATCACCATCGTCCCCCACACGCAAGGCGCTCTGGGTTATACTTTGCTGATGCCTGATGAGGATAAGACCGAGCTGCGCACCAAGGACGAGCTGTTGGGCAAGATCACCGTGTCCATGGGTGGCCGTGCCGCAGAGGAAGTGGTGATGAACACCATGACCAACGGCGCCTCTCAGGATATTCAGGACGCCACCAACGTCGCCCGGAACATGGTCGCCATGTTCGGCATGAGCGATGAATTCGGCATGATGGCTCTGGCCTCCCGGCGCAACCAGTACCTGGAAGGCGGCTACGGCATGGACTGCGCACAGGACACCGCCGCCACCTTGGACAAGGCCGTGCGGGAGATTCTGGACGAGTGCTACAAAAAGGCCGTGGAGATTCTGAAGGAAAACCGGGATGACATGGACAAGGTGGTTGCCTATCTGCTGGAGAAGGAGACCATCACCGGCGGCGAAATGGTGGCCATTCTGGAGGGCCGCGATCCGAATCTGGTGGAAGACGAGTACGCTTCCACCCGTCCGGAAGAAATTGAAGCCCCCGCAAAAAAGGTTCATATGATCTCCCAGAAAATTGAATCCCCTGTGGAGGGACTTCCTGCGTCCGAGGATACCGGTTCCGAGGCAGCGGACGAAAGCAGCGGGTCTTCCGCGCCGCAGGATGCGGAGCAAACCCAGCCTTCCTCCGAAAACGACACGCAGGCATAACCAATCGGAAGCCCGGCAGGATTCGTCCCGTCGGGCTTCCGCTCTACGTCTCGTAGGTTGCTCTCCCCCGAAAGATACGTTATGCTCACAGGAGAAGGAGTGATCCCATGGATAACTATGTGACGGGAGCCGCCGTGAAGGCGCTCCGTGAAAAGCGAGGCTATACGCAAAAGCAGCTGGCTGAACGCTTGGCCGTCAGCGATAAAGCCGTCTCCAAGTGGGAAACAGGCCGCGGTCTGCCGGATGTGACGCTTCTGGAGCCACTGGCTAAAGCGCTGGGTGTCTCAGTGGCGGAGCTGCTCTCAGGCGACTGCACCGAAAACCGCAACCGGGCGGGCAATCTGCTGCGGGGCAAATTTTACGTCTGTCCCGTGTGCGGAAACGTTATTTTTTCCGCCGGCGAGGGATCATTTTCCTGCTGCGGCGTGACACTGCCGCCCCTGGAGGCCGAGGAGCCCGACGAAGCGCATCTGTTCACCGTGGAACCGGTGGAAGATGAATTGTATGTCACCGTCCCCCATCCCATGACCAAAAGCCACTATCTGTCCTTTCTGGCCCTGGTCTCCGGCGACCGGCTCCAGCAGCTCAAGCTGTATCCGGAGCAGACGGCAGCTGGTCGCTTCAAGCCCGTCTCCGGCGGCGTGCTGTATGCTTTTTGCAACCGCCACGGGCTATATGCACAAAAGCTGTAGACCAAGGGTCATTCCGAAGTCTTTTGAACCCACTAAAAAAGCACGGCCCATGGGCCGTGCTTTTCTTTTATGATTTTTGCGGACTGTAGTCTGTTCGTCAGCGTTTCAAAGACCACCGGCGCAGATAAATATTTCTCAGCCCTTGAGGGTCGCGGGATAATCGCCGCCGGCGTGGAGTCTGCGCAGTTCCTGTGCCACAATCTCCCGATCCTCCCGGTAGGTCATTCCAAACCAGCGATCGGCGGAATGAAGAACGGAGACTTCCATCTGATTCTTGTTCAGCTGGCCGCCCACCATCACCGGCAGCAGGCACTCAGCCTTGAGGTTTTCGCCCGCCTCTGTACGCAGAAACTGCTCAAAATACGCCCGCAATTCCGGGAATATACTGGGCATGAAGCCCCAGAAATTCATGGACACCACCGTGTCCGGGTCCAGGGAAACATCCTCCGCCAGATCCTTCAATGATCCGTCGGGATATAGCTGAACCTTCAGCGCCTCCCGTACAGAGAGCAGCTTGCCGTCCGCCACGGTGCACACGCCCCGGGAGACCGTGCCGTGCAGGCTGGCCGTGTTCTTCAGAAGATAGCCGACCATGGTGCCCCTGCCGGTCTCCGGCAGCGTCACCAGTTCTTTGTAAATTGTCCGGTAGGCGTCAATACCGTAGTAATCGTCGGCATTGATCACGCAGAAGGGTTCATGCACCGCGCTCTCGGCACACAACAGCGCATGAACCGTGCCAAAGGGCTTCGTCCGTCCCTCGGGGATATGATAAAACTCCGGCACGGAGGAAAAATCCTGGAAAACATAGGCTACCTCAACCGGGCTTCCGTCTGCGGCGGTCTTTTTTGCCAGATAGTTCCCGCAGATGCGGTGCAACAGCTCTTCCATCTCCGGCTTGATGATAAAAACGATTTTATTGAACCCGGCGCGAAGGGCATCGTAAATGGAGTATTCCATCAAAATCTCGTTATTAGGGCCGATCCCGTCCACCTGCTTGCTGCCGCCGTACCGGGACCCCAGCCCTGCCGCCATGATAACCAATGATACTTTCATATCGAAACTCCCGTATTACTCGGCCTGATTTTTCCGGCCGGTTTTTTTGCGCATTTTTACGTACCTTAACCATACACGCATCCACCGTTTTTTGCAACCTTAAAACGGAGGGCTTGACAATTTTCCCCACAGGTTTATAATGTGAAAATGATTCTCATTTCTCAAAAAGAGGTGCTGTCGATGCCCTATACAACCAAACAGCAGCAGGCGATTCTGGCCTGTCTGGAACGGAAGCAGGGACAGCCGCTGTCTGCCGCCGATCTGGCGGCGGAGCTGCGTCAGGACGGCAGTCCCGTGGGACTGGCTACCATCTACCGTCAGCTGGAGCGGCTGGAATCAACCGGCTGCATCCATAAAATTAATACGGAGCAGGGTTCCTATTTCCAATACTGCACCCACGCCGAGGACGGCGCGGGCTGTCTGCTGCTCAAATGCGAGGGCTGCGGACGGATTGTGCATCTGGATTGTTCCTATCTTCAGCCTCTTTACGAGCATCTGGAGCAGGAGCATCATTTTACGGTCGACCGGCGCAGAACGCTGTTTACCGGCCTTTGCGCCGACTGCCGTGCCAGAGAGGAGCGCCATGCAAGCGAATGAACTGATCGCCGTCCGGGACGTGTCGCTGGGCTATGAGCGACAGTCGGTACTGGAGCACCTGAGCCTGACCGTTCATACCGGAGATTATCTGTGCGTAGTGGGCGACAACGGCTCCGGCAAATCCACCCTCATGAAGGGGCTTCTGGGGCTTTTGCCGCCACTGTCCGGCACCATTGAGCGCGCTCCGGAGCTCAGCCGCGGTGCCTTGGGGTATCTGCCTCAGCAAACCCGCGCCCAGAAGGGCTTTCCCGCCACCGTGTACGAAGTGGTGCTCTCGGGATGCTTGAATCAAAAAGGAACCCGCTTTTTCTACTCCGCAGCACAGAAATCCGCGGCGATGATGAACATTGGCAAGCTAGGCATTTTAGAGCTGAAGGACCGGTGCTACCGCGATCTGTCCGGCGGGCAGCAGCAGCGGGTTCTGCTGGCCAGGGCGCTGTGCGCCGCCAGCCGCCTGCTGATTTTGGACGAGCCCATCACCGGGCTGGACCCCGCCGCGGCGCAGGACCTTTACAAAACCCTGCGGTATCTCAACGAGCAGGAGGGCATGGCAGTCATTATGGTTACGCACGATCTGAGCGCTGCGCTGGAACAGGCCGGAACCGTGCTTCACATTGGGAAAACCGGGTGGTTCTACGGTACGGTTCAGGAGTTTCTTCACTCCCCCGCCGGCTGCCGGTTCTGTAAAAAGGAGGAGGACTGATGGAACTTTTTCAGATGTTCTCCTACCCGTTCATGCAGCGGGCGCTGATTGCGGGCATTCTGGTTTCCCTGTGTGCGGCACTGCTTGGCGTGCCGCTGGTGCTTAAGCGGTACTCCATGATCGGTGACGGACTCAGCCACGTCTCCTTCGGCGCTTTGGCGGTCGCCGTGGCTGTGGGGGCCGCTCCCCTGACCTTTTCGATTCCCGTGGTCATTCTGGCGGCATTCTTTCTGCTGCGCATTGCCGACGGGCGGTGGGGCAGCGACGCCGCCATCGCGGTGCTCAGTGCCTCGTCTCTGGCAATCGGTATTCTGGTCATCTCGCTGACCACGGGCATGACCACCGACGTGGACAACTACATGTTCGGCAGCGTGCTGGCCATGACAAAGGCGGATGTCATCCTCTCTGTGGCGCTGTGCGCTGCGGTGCTGGTGCTGTTCGTGGTATTTTACCACAAGCTGTTCGCCGTCACTTTTGACGAGAGCTTTGCCCGGGCCACCGGGCTGCGGGTGGGACTTTACAACACCCTGCTGGCAATTCTTACCGCTTTGACCATCGTGCTGGGTATGCGCATGATGGGCGCGATGCTGATCTCCTCCCTGGTGATCTTCCCTGCGCTGACCGCCATGCGGCTGCTGCGCAGCTTCCGGGGCGTGGTGATCTGTGCGGCCACAACCTCCGTACTCTGCTTCTGCGCGGGTCTGACGGTGTCCTTCGTCCGATCCACGCCCGTGGGCGCCACAGTGGTGGCGGCAAACCTGCTGGTATTTCTGGCCGCGTGTGTGCTTGGCAAGCTCCGCCGTGGATAATGCCGTCCTTGTTTTCAACGCGCGGCACGCTCCTGTTCC
>QKDF01000075.1 GCA_003245395.1 Clostridia bacterium | reverse complement strand
AATATAATGCAATCACATTTGTCAAACGAATCTCTAATATGCCGAAAAATCGTTATAAAACGCACCTCACATTTATGAATTTCAACTAACACGGCTCTGGCGGTGCTGCTCCAAAATATAATAATATTTTATTAGCATGCCTCCTTCATAAAAACTATGATCTGCGCAGAGCAAGTATCCGCCTATTGACACCGCCTTCGGAACTTCTTCCGAAGGAATGGAGGCGCTTGATTTTTTATATAAATCCTGTAAACTATCAGTGAGGAATCTATGTGAAATATGTCCATGTTCCTATGCCTTGATACGGCTAAGTGCCCCTTCGGGCCTGGGGATGTCTTGCATAGACATTTCCGGCTGTTATACATAAAATCGCCGAGAGGAATGATTGTCCTTGGATCTTGCTTACTACCGATGGAATGGCCGGAATTACGCATCCTTCGATCCAGCGCTGCCACTGGAACGAGCGAACCATCCGCCTGACACCGACGTCACATGGCTGTTCCGGCGGTCACCCCGGTCCGGGCGAACGGCACTGTGCGTATCGGATGCCCGCCAGCTCTCCGCTGAAGCGGAGGACATCCGCTTTCTGGACCCGTCCCGCATTTCGGAGTCGGAAGCGCATCTGCCCCGCAGCCTCCTCCGGCAGATTGACGCACGCACACTCACGGCCGTCAACTGTGCCCATCCCCGATGGGAAACCGCGCTTGCCCGGGCAGGCAATGTCTCCGGCAAAAAGCGGGTGCACCTATTGGCAGTGGGCGATGTGGGCAGTACGCTCCTCATGGGTTTAAAGCTGCTGGGCGGAGATGCAATCTCATCCATCGGCATCTGTGACCTCCATCCAAATACCGTAGCGCGCTGGACAGCAGAAATGGGACAGGTTTCCTGGCCATGGGCGTATGACGCCCTGCCCGAAGTCGAGGCGGTGGAACCGGATCGCCTGTTCGACTGCGATGTGTTTATTTTTGCTGCCACCCGGGGTATCCCGGCTGTGGGAAGTACCGTGACGGACGTCCGGATGGCCCAGCTTGCGGCCAACCGCCCGTTGGTGGAACAGTATGCCCGCCAAGCCAGAGCGGCCCAATTTGCCGGCCGGTTCATTGTGCTGTCCGATCCTGTGGACCCCCTGTGCCGCGCAGCGTTCCTGGCTTCCAATACCGCTCCCGGCGGAGAATGGGACGGACAAGGGTTGTTTGCCGAGCAAATCCGGGGCTTTGGTCTGGGGGTCATGAATGCCCGGGCGGCAGACCTGGCACGAAGGGATCAGCGGTTTTCCGCCTTTTTGTCCGAGGGGCGGAGTTTCGGCCCCCACGGAGAGGGTTTAATAATCGCAAACTCCGTCTTCCATTACGACGACGCTCTGTCTCAAGAGTTGACGGAGTTGGTGAAAACTTCTAATCTCCGCATCCGGGATTTGGGTTTCAAGCCCTACGTGGCACCGGCGCTATCCTCGGGAGCCATGCAGCTTTTATTGATGCTGCGGGAACAGTGGCATTGCGGATCGGTATGCCTGGGGGATGTGTGGTTTGGCTGCCGCAGCCGTCTTACGGCAGCTGGGCTGGAAACAGAGGTTCTTCCGCTCCCGGACGCCCTGTTTGACCGCTTGGCCCAGACGCAGGCCGCCCTGTCCGCCATCTTATAGTCCAATTCAACAATTTTTAGATAGGGAGATGTTCGGATGTCTGAATCAGTCCTGACCATTGTCTGCCCTGGCAAATTTGCGAGTGAGCGGTATGCTCTGGCTTTGGAAGCCGGATTGAAGGGACTGCCCTGTCGGGTAACGACCCGTCTGGATAAACCGATGCGGAATCTGCGAATTTTGTTCGCCATCCCGCTGGATGACAGCGGCATGAACCGCGATTTTTACGATCTGCTGGGCTTTCTGCGCACACACCCCGATGCACTGGAAGGCTGCGTGGCCGGCGTCATGGTGGATGGTCCCGGGGATCTGTACACAAAATCCGCGGCGCGGGAACTGGTGCTTGCCGCCAATCTGGCGGGCTGCACGTTTGTAGGCCGCCCTTTGGCGGAGGCCATCGGCTCCCTGCAGAATTTCACCGTACAGGCTAAAAACGCCGGGTGCAGCCTGACGGATGCCTTTCATCTTGCCGTAAAAAATCTGGCAGAACGCATTCTGTCTTTTTCCTCTCCTGCTCTGAAAAATCCAAAGCTGCTGGTGCTTCACGCCTCCAGCCGCCGGACCTCCAATACGTTGGCGCTGTGGGATAAAGTTAAAAGGCATCTGGGCGGTACATATACCATCGCGGAAATCTGCTTGCGCAACGGTACTATGGAGGACTGCGCCGGATGCCCCTACACCACCTGCCTGCATTACGGAGAAAAGGGTGAGTGCTTCTACGGCGGCGTCATGGTGCAGGAGGTCTATCCCGCCATCCGGAAAGCCAATGCGATTGTCCTGCTGTGCCCCAATTACAACGATGCCCTTTCGGCCAATTTGTCTGCGGCGATCAATCGCCTGACTGCTCTGTACCGCACCACCTCCTTTCAGGAGAAGGCACTGTACGCCATCGTGGTATCCGGTTACTCCGGCGGAGACATCGTGGCCCAGCAGCTGGTATCGGGGCTGTGCATGAACAAGGGGTTCTATTTGCCGCCCCGGTTTTGCATGCTGGAAACCGCCAACGACGCGGGCACGGCGATGCGTCTGCCCGGAATTGAAGGCCGGCTGGATCAGTTCGCGGCGGGAATGCTGGAGCAATTGCATAACGAATAAAGAGAGAGCCGGGCAAATGTCCGGCTCTCTCTTTTCCGCCTCGTCATATTCCGTCTGTTCAAACGTCCGGAGTTTTCATCCTTGCAGCCATTCACCGGTCTTCCGGGTATTTTTTATTTCCTGTGTGCCCACAAACAGAGTTGATCTTATCCTGCGTAAGCATACGGAGAAGCCATCGCACGGGCCCAAACGGCGTTCAGATCCAGCGTTTTCAGGGCAGGCGCCGGCTCTATCCAGATTGCCTGCGCAACAGCCGCCAGATCGCGGTTGTAGTTCAGCATTGCCGCCTTGTCTCCATATTGCTGCGTGTAAAAAGCTTTCAGCAAAGAATCCAGCTGAATCCGCTCCTGAAGGCGAAGGGCATACGCCTTGGTATAGCCAAGAAATCCAATCTCTTCCCGACTGGACTCCTGCGCGTCCGCTGTCTGCTGATCGGTGAGGCTGATTCCATGATTTTTGGCCAGCGTGAAATAGCTTTGGGAATAAGTGACCCAAATCCGGATTGCATCCTGCTGTGCCTTCTGCGTATTGCTTTTTCCCCACTGAACCAAAGACGTAGCCAACTGACTGCCGAACAGCTCCGCAGTAATTGGCTCACCGTCCGCATACACAAGCACCATATCAGGAGACAGCCCCAGAACATCCCGGCAGAGGTCAAAGGACTTCAGGGTAAACGTGAGCCGCTGGTCCGGGTCCACAATGCGTGCCAGCATGGCTGCAGCCTGACCGCGGTTTAAATGATCGTAGGGAGCAAAAGAGCCGTATTCATCTTTCCCGCTGAGAATCCCGGCGTTATAAAACGTAAGAATGGCCGGCAGCCACGTATCATGAACCACGTCGGGGAGAGAAGAAACACTGTTGATTGACGGCAGCGATACGTTTGCGGCAGACAAAGTTTCGCTGAGAAGTGCAACGAAACGATCCCGATCAGCCGGAGAACCGGCCTGCCAGGGCGCAAAAGACGGCAGGCCGCTTTGATCGTCATCCGGCTCTGCCAGAATACCGCCGCTTACCAACAGGTCATATGCCGGCTGATACCATGTCTCGCCCTCCTGCGCCTGCGGCAGCGTTCTGTCTCCGTTCCGGAGCAGGCTCAGCAGCCGGGCGCAGATCACCGTGATCTGTGCATTGGTCAAGGTTCCGGTCGAGTCAAACTGGGCGGCGCTCTTGCCGTCCATCAGCCCCGCCTCATAGCAGGTCTGCGCATACAGGTCACACCAGGTTCCGGCGGTATCCGCAAATGCGCTTTGGTAATTTTTTTGCTGGGGGATCAAGGTGCCGTCTCCATAGGCTGCTGCCGGAATCGTTATTGCAACGATCAGTATTGCTGTTAAAAAGGCACGAATTCCGTTCTTTTTCATATCTTCCCCCTTATATCGGCTCATCGAATTTGGCCGCAGGCAATCGTGCCCGGACATAAACTCTCTCATCCATACTATATAAGCCATCACCTGGCTTTTGTCAAACGCTGCAACGTTTCCTTGTCTCCAGTTGCAGGCGAATGGCGGAACCGGGCGAGGCAATCCTGCCGAATGAGCGGCGGCACGGTTCCGGCCTAAACCCCATTCAGCCCGACGGTATTGCGAAGGCACTGTCTGCAATCTCAAGGGGGTATATTGCAAAAAAGCACCCAAAGGCCCTTAAGTGCCTTTGGGTGCTTGCCGTATCGATACAACTGCTTCATTTGTAACACGCTCTTATGCGTAATACGCCAACGATAGCGGTCTTTTCACGAATTTGTCTCCGCAGTCAGGCCCAGAAGCTGTTTTCCATAGTCACTCAGATACGGCGTCAGAAATTTATAGTCCAAAGTAAATTCCTGTGATCCCGCCGCATAGCACGCCAATTCGTAGGGGGAGAACCCCACCGTCATGCCGCTGTCGTCAAATGAAACGGCGTAGCTGGTCCATTGGGCTGCAATATCCGCTCCATCCGCCCAGAAATAATCACTCACAGCCATGCCTGCGTCGGCCGCTTTCTTGTCCATCTGCGCAAGCAGTTCATCCGTAACTTTTGCCGAAAAATCCGTGGGATCGCCGCTGAAATCCGCCGCCGTTACAAACTTTCCGGAGTCCAGATCAAAATTCCAGGCCAGCAGGCTGGTATTTCCATGGGCACCGCCGGTATAGGCATAATAGTTTGCCCGAATGCTGATCAGATGTTCGGTTTGAAAAACGGTATAGGTCAGTTCGCTGTCATAGTAGGCTCCGTTTTGAAATAACGCAAGGTTAAAGTCGTAGTCCTCCTGAGCCCATTCCGCATTCTGCTCAAGCTCTTTGCTGTCTCCCCAATCGGCAAAATTGGCATTGAACACCTGGGCCGCTGCCAGTGCTTGCTCCTGAGCCGGGTCGGCAGCAGTCTCCACCTCAGTGCCATCTGCCGTTTGAATCCGCAGTGCAGGCACCTCGTACCGATATTTCACCAGAAGCGTTCCATCCTTGGCGTAAGCTGAATTCTCCCTGACTTCCGTCTCCAGAATATAGGCCAGCTTCTCCTTGGCCGGAGCAGCGGCAACACTCTGATTTGACCATAAGTCCTGCGTCAGAGATACCGAACCGGGTTCAGAATCGGAGACTCCGCATCCGGACAGCAGCGCCAATGACAGCGCCAGGGTCAGCAGTAATGGTTTTTTCATAATAGACTCCTTTGATGCGTGGGTCAGAGAATCACCGGCCCCTCTTTCCATTCCCGACCTCCGGGAAAAGGGTCCGGCAGGCAGAACCCATACAGGTCCGTACACCTCGCCTCCGCCTCGAAAACCTGTCGGCTGGTCTGATCCAGTTCCCGCACATGCGCGGGTTTGGTCAGCACCGGCAGTCCGGCACGGCCATCCATCGCCCGCAGCACCTCCCGTCCGCGTGAATTAGCTCCCAGCACCCGCAGATAAGGCGGTGATGCGGGGCGGTCACTCTCCCCCAGGCCCAGAAAGGCCCACAGCACCAGTCGACGCAGCCGTGCGTGGGAATACCGCTTGGTTTTGGCCAGCGTATAAAATTCCTCCAGGGAACACGCCTCCCGCCCCGCCTTTGCGAGACGGTCCGGCAGTCCTTCCGCCGCGCCGCTGTCCGGCAGCAGGGCCCAGTCCTCCGGTGCCATCGTCCGCAACTGGAAAAGTGCAAGACGCCGGAATCCGGTAAGAGACTCCTGCGTAGGCCGGTTCGTCCCGCGCAGCAATTCCGCCTCTCCGGGCACCAAATAGGGCGCGGCTCCTCCCCAGTCTCCGAGCAGCAGTCTTTTCCTGATATCCGTGGCGGAGGTATGCCGAACTTCGTCGGCCGCCTGCTCTCCGTGTCCGGCTCCCATCCGCAAAACCGTCATGGGGCAGATAGAGGAGTCCAGCCGCCGGAGCGCCCGGATATACTCCACCCCCAGATTATTGTTGGGTCTTGAAAGCAGATCGCCAATCTCTTTCCCCTCCAGATGTTCCACCGCAGCCTGGCGGCAGGCGGCAAAGGGCAGGCCCTGATCTAAAAAGCGGCGCAGCTCATCGGCATATGCCGGAGAATCCAGCGCCGCAGCCACGCGCTCCAGTGCAATCGCATCGCCGCATTCGCTTCCGAAGGAAAGGTGCGTAACGACGCCGGTGGCTGCCAGCAGTCCAATGCCGCCCCGGGCAAAAGTTTCCGCCGGAGATGCGGCCCAAAGTGTGGGCAGCTCCAATACCAAATCTGCTCCGCCTATCAGTGCCAGACGCGCGCGCAGCCATTTGTCCGCAATGGCGCATGCTCCGCTCTGCACCCAGTGGCCGCTCATAACGCAAACCACAGCTGTATCCTCGCCCAAAGCCGTCCGTGTGGCCGCAATCTGCCAGGCGTGACCGGAGTGAATCGGATTGTATTCAGCTATGATACCAGCAATTTTCACATTTTTCACCTCCGAAACCATTACAAAAAAGTGACAATTCGGTTAAATTGGTGGTTGTAACCTGATGAATCTTTGCTATAATAAAAATGATATGGCCATTTTCCCCGGTCGGGGGAAATTTTGGCTAAGGCGATACTATTCTATATTATTTGCGGAGTCCCCGCAAGGGTTACCGCAGAAAGAGGAGTCTTACCAATGAAAGTACTTGTAATCAATGCAGGCAGTTCCTCCCTGAAATACCAGCTGATGGACCCCGATTCCGGCGAAGTTCTGGCCAAGGGCCTGTGCGAGCGCATCGGCATCGACGGCAAGTTTACGTATAAGCCCCAGGTGGAGGGCAAGGAAACTCTGAAAGCCGTAGACGTGGCCATGCCCACCCATTCCGAGGCCATTCAGGCTGTGCTGAACGCTCTGGTGGACAGCAAAAACGGCGTGATCGGCTCCATGAAGGAGATCGACGCGGTGGGTCACCGTGTGGTGCACGGCGGCGAGGCATTCAATCAGTCCGTTCTCATTACCGACGAGGTGATGAAGGCCATTGAAGACTGCATCCCCCTGGCCCCTCTGCACAACCCCGCCAATATCACCGGCATCCGCGCCTGCGAGAAGGTCATGCCCGGCGTGCCCATGGTCGGCGTGTTCGATACCGCCTTCCATCAGACCATGCCTGCCAAGGCGTTCACCTACGCCCTGCCCTATGAGTACTACACCAACGACAAGGTTCGCCGCTACGGCTTCCACGGCACCTCCCACAAGTATGTCTCCGGCCGCGCCGCCGCCATGCTGGGCCGCCCTGCCGAGGAACTGAAGATCATCACCTGCCACTTGGGCAACGGCTCCTCCGTCACCGCTGTGGACGGCGGCAAGAGCATGGACACCTCCATGGGCTTCACTCCCCTGGCCGGTCTGCCCATGGGCACCCGTTCCGGCGATCTGGATGCCGGCATCCTGCAGTATCTGATGAATAAATACTCTCTGAGCATTGACGACATGCTCAACATTCTAAACAAGAAGTCCGGCGTACAGGGCGTTTCCGGCGTCAGCTCCGACTTCCGCGATCTGGAGGAGGCCGCTAAGGCCGGCAACCAGCAGGCTGCTCTGGCTGTGGAGATGTTCAACTACGGCGTGAAGAAACTCATCGGCGCATATGCCGCTGCCATGGGCGGTGTGGATGCCATCGTGTTCACCGCCGGCGTGGGCGAGAACTCCGTGGGCCAGCGGCTGGAGATCGCCTCCGGTCTGGAGTTCATGGGTGTCAAAATGGACGCCGAGGCCAACAACGTCCGCGGCAAGGAAGTGGTCATCTCCGCTCCCGATTCCAAGGTGAAGGTTCTGCTGATCCCCACTGATGAAGAATTGATGATCGCCAAGGATACCGCTGCCCTCGTCAAGTAAATTTTCCCCAAATCACCGGGCGGAGGCGCTGCGCCTCCGCCCTTTTCATAAGAAGGAGAGACCGATGAAAATCGCACTGCAGTTCGCCATGCCGGTGGAGCTCCATGCTTTGCCGGGCGCAAGAGAGCTTCCGGCCCTGGAAACCGTCTCCGGCGTGCCCTTTTTTGAAGTCGCCCCCGGAATCCTGGCCTGCGCCGGGGGCGTTGGGAAAGTCAATGCCGCCATGGCGGCGGAAATCCTGTGCCTGAAATACGGCGTGGATCTGATTCTGAACGCCGGTGTTGCCGGCTGTTGCACCGATCTGCCCATCGGCTCGCTGGTTCTGGCGGAGACGCTGGTGCAGCATGACGTGGATACCTCTGCCGTGGGCGACCCGGTGGGACTGGTCTCCACTGTCAATCAGGTGGAATTTTCCACCTGGGAGCCAGAACGGTGTCTGCGTCTGCTGGGCTCTCTCGGTGCCGATGCAGTTCCCGGCCGCGTGGCTACCGGCGATTGGTTCGCCGTCAAGGGCGACCGGACGGGCTGGATCGCCGAAACCTTTCACCCCCTTGTTGTGGAAATGGAAGCCTGCGCCATCGCACAGGTCTGCCTGCGCAACGGCGTGCGGTTTGCGGCCTTGAAATCCGTATCCGACCATTTGTTCTCTGACCGTCAGGCGGAGGAGTATTTTGATTTTGGGCAGGCACTGGAGGCGCTGGGCCGCGTGGTGCTGCCCTTCGCCCAAAAGCTACAGGCGGAAAACTGAAACGGCTTTCACCGTTCCAAAAATTTTATTTGTTTTTGGCGAAAATCCGTTGACATTCCGGAATTTCATTGATATACTTGATAAGCCGCTTTGAATGGGTAAAAGTGCGCATTTTATGCGCCGCCCCCGACAGCGAGTCCGTAATAAAGGAAGGCAGGTGCAAAGTATGCACGCAATCATCGAGACCGGCGGAAAGCAGTATAAGGTCGCAGAGGGCGACGTCGTTTACATTGAGAAGCTGGACGTCAACGCCGGCGACACTGTGAAGTTCGATCAGGTTCTGGCAGTTCTGAACGGCGAAACCGCCACCTTTGGTGCTCCCGTTGTGGAGGGCGCCAGCGTGGAGGCCACCATTGTGAAGAACGGCAGGGGCAAGAAGATCCGTATCTTCAAGTACAACGCCAAGAAGGGCTATCGTAAGCGTCAGGGCCATCGTCAGCCCTATACCAAGGTTGAGATCGGCAAGATCTCTGTCTGAGTATGACTACCGTTACGTTCCAGACGGAGGGAAACCGGATCATCGGTTTTGAATCCCGGGGACACAGCGACTATGCCGACGCCGGCGCCGACATCGTCTGTGCGGCCATCACCAGCGCAATCCGTCTGGTGGATGCCACCGTGAACGAGGTGCTGGGTCTGGCGGCTTCCGTGAAGATCAGCGAAAACGACAGCGAGATCTGTTTTCGGCTCCCCGGCGGGCTGTCCGCAAGTGTGGATGGTACCTGTCAGGCTCTGATGGCCGGGTTGATGGTCTATTTCGCCGAGCTTCATGACGAGTATCCCGATAACATTGAAGTCCTGGAGGATTGATTTCCTCCTCCCCCTCATCTTACAGAAAGGATGGCTCTTTACGATGATGAACATTGGTTTGCAATTCTTCGCCCACAAAAAGGGCGGCGGCTCCACCAAAAACGGCCGTGACTCCGAGTCCAAGCGCCTCGGTGCCAAGCGGGCCGACGGTCAGTTTGTTCTGTCCGGCAACATCTTGGTCCGTCAGCGCGGCACTCATATTCACCCCGGTGTGAACGTGAGCAAGGGCAGCGACGATACGCTGTTCGCCACCAAGAGCGGCGTGGTCCGTTTCGAGCATCTGGGCAGAGACCGCAAGCAGGTCTCCGTCTACGACGCACAGTAACCGAACACGAACAAAGGACCTCGAACTGTGCGTTCGAGGTCCTTTTTCCGGATTTTTTGAAAATCCGGGTATCCTAAAGCATGCGAAAGCGAGGTGCTCCATGGCAAACGGTTTTATTGACAAGGCACGTATCACGGTGAAAGCCGGCAACGGCGGCAACGGCGTGGTAGCGTTTCACCGCGAAAAATATGTGGCGGCCGGCGGCCCCGACGGCGGCGACGGCGACCGCGCCAATCCTCAACTACAACATCGAGCCGCACTTCATCCACATTTATTTTGATTTTTAAGCTGTCAACAGAATTTAAAGCAGTATCCCCGTTTACC
>QKDF01000251.1 GCA_003245395.1 Clostridia bacterium | reverse complement strand
AGATTGCTATGACGGCTCCTGTTTCGCAGGAACAGAAGGGAGAGAAAATATCCATGACCGCTCCGGTCAGTCAGCAGAGTATACAGGGAAAGTGGGCCGTCAGTTTTATGATGCCGGCCTCATACACCATGGAAACCCTGCCTACTCCCGATGATTCAAATATCAAGTTGCGCCAGGTTCCTGCTCGCCGGGTAGCAGTCGTTCGCTATTCCGGTTTCTGGAGTGAGGAGAAGTATCTGCTCCAAAAAGAAAAACTGGAAAAATGGATTATAGATAACCGCTTTATAGTCACCGGCGATCCGGTCTGGGCCCGTTATAACTCACCTTTTACTCTGTGGTTTATGCGACGCAATGAGATCCTGATTCCGGTAGCTGCAGGTGCTAAATGATTCAGCCAAGGAGGATAGCATGCTGACCTTGATTAAAAAAACCGACCGTTATTGGCGGGTATGCTTCGCCTTGAAACGTTAGATGGGATACAGGACGTACTCGCCGGACAGACGGTGATAGCACCTGCCGTGCAATGGGTCCGCTACTCCACGCCGATTGCTCTATTACCGGCCGCAACTGGAGTTATTGCTTTTGTTGCGGGCATGGTGGCGGACAACTTGTACGATGTAAGTTAGGAGACCAGACGTAAGTTAATAATTTGCTGGCTAACTACCGCTTGCAGTTGGCGGCTCGCCTCTTTCTCGCTGAGCGCCCGCAGCTTAAGCCGATTTAAGGACAGGCTGAACCAAAGGATTCTGGAATCGGGGAAATTAAATCTGGATATATCACGGAATCGCAATAATGGAATTTAAGCAATGAACTAGAATACGGATATAAGAACAGGCGAAAGGTTTAGAAAATTCGATAAAGGGAATATGGGATTTTTCTTAGAGGGGGTATTTAATCCTTGAGTTGTCGAATCAGTTGCGGTCCTTGCCTCTCTTTCTTTTTTCTCCGCGTTTCCTTGTTTCCTCTGCAGCCGTGACAAGATTGGCGGCGATTTCCGTTGCCTCCGCCATCACCCCTGGACGCAGGTGGGCGTATCGCTTTGCGGTTAATGTTGGGTCGGAGTGCCCCAAAAGCTTGGAGACCACATAAAGATCCACTCCGGAGGAGACCAAGAGGCTGGCGTAGTGATGCCGTAGGCCATGAAGCAGCCGGAACCCCTCCGGCAATCTCGCAGCCTCCCGGATCCGTGCAAAGGCAGCCTTGGGGTGCCCCAGGTATCCCTCCTCGCCGCTGCCTGGGAATACAAACGGCGAGTCTGCACGACGGGCGCCAAGCCGTTTCTGTAACACTTGCCGCGCGGCACTGGATAACGGGAATCCGCTATCCCGCCCGTCCTTGCGGTCCCGCAGGATCCAGACGCTGCGTTCCAGATCCACATTCTCCCAGCGAGCCTTTAATATTTCGGACCGGCGTGCGCCGGTATACAGGGCCAGGCGAACCACGTCCGCGGCGTCCTGGTCGGCTTCTTCCGCCAGGGCTTTTAAAAGGGAACTCAGTTGCTCCTGGGTTAAGTCTTCGGTCTTCATGTTCTGCGGCATCGGCGGGACCGGGACCTTGCCCCGGAACCCTTTGGTCAAATTCCGCACGACTCCAAAAGATACGATCTGCCGTAACAGTGCCATGATGTGGTGGACGGTGGTAGGGGAGAGCGGCTTTCCCGTTCGTACGGCCATCATCTTGGAGAGCTTGACCCGAAAGCGGTCCAGAGAGAGGGGATCCACCTCCTCGGGCACCTTGTCCCCAAAGGTCGGCTTGATGTAGCGGTTGAACCGGTCCTCGTCTGCGGGTAGGGACTTGCGGCGAAGGCGATGGGCGGCGTAGGCCTCCCAAAGTTTTGCAATCGTCATCCGCCCTTTTTCGGCCTGTTTCTTGGCCCGCCGTTCGGCATTGGAGAGGGCGCCCCGGGTCCGTTCCCCACGTATCGCGGCGGCCCGCGCCGCCGTCATCGCGTTTTTGTACTGCCGACCGGCTTTTTCCTCTATCTGTTTTCCGTCTTTCCGGTAGACTATGTAGAAAATTTTTTCGGGCTTGCCGGTGGCCGGATTGGTTCCGTGGAGGAGATATACCCCGGGATACTTTGTTTTATATCGCTTCATGGTCGGCATGCTAACCCCCAGACTGTGGGGATCGGCAGGGGAGACCCAAAACCGCTTGCCGCATGCCGAAAGAAGGGATCTTTCCCGGCGTGTGCAACCCGAAACCGCATCCCCTATTCCCAGTGCTATTCCCAGCATCGAGGATAGAATACGGGGGAGAGCGGGGGAAATCAAGGGACCCCGGAAAGGCTTGCAAATACAGGATTTCAGTAGGAGAGGGGAGTGTGGGGGAAATCCTGGGAAATGGCTAGGATACGGTTCCTAAACCGCGTGCCGGGTGTTCGAGTCACCCCGGGGGCACCAGCAGTTTCGCTTCCCGTTCCAGGAATTTCTCGATGTCTTTCCTGCGGAAACGCCACTGGTTGCCGCTTTTGTAGCCCTTTACGATTCCCTTGCGCGCCATGTCGTTGACCGCATCCGGGCTCATGTCGAGCAGGATGGCCAGATCGCGGGTCCTCAGGATGCTTGGGAGATTCTCCATCCGATTCGGGGCCTTTCCGGGATTCGGTGCAATCGCAACCACCGTCGAACGAGAAAATAACATACCGTTATATTCCTGTAAACCGGTATTTTCCGGTATTCCACAACGGGATGCTCCGGGGGGGAA
>QKDF01000074.1 GCA_003245395.1 Clostridia bacterium | reverse complement strand
TGACCGATGGCGCCAAAGCCCACCAGTCCCACCGTGGAAATCGACAGATCCGCCGGAACATCGGCCACCAACTGCTCCACCGCATTGCCCTGGTGCCCATCCAGTACAAGACGGGACCCCCACATAGTCCGATGCAGCAGCATACTCATCATCATGATGGTCTGTTCCGATACGGCGGCCGCGTTACACCCGGCCGCGTTGCACACATAAATGCCCCGCTTGCGCGCCGCCTCCAGGTCGATGCGGTCAAATCCGACCCCCTCGGAGTGGATCATTTTCAAATTCGGCATCCGTTCGATCAGGTATGCCGAAACAGGGGTGACAGGGGTGGCAAACAGGACTTCCGCATCGGCACCGACAGCCAGCCACTCATCTTCGGAGGCAAGGCGGTTGCCAAAAATCAGCTCCGCCGCATGTACCGCCGGGGTGTCGGGATTGAACTTTTCATAGCGTGTTTCTTCTGATAGGACCAGCACTTTCATTGGGCATGTTCTCCTTTTTCTTCTTCCGGCTCACCGGAATGATTCGGGTCAGACGCTTCTTCCGTTTTCTCCACCGGCTGTGGTACCGGCTCAAGCCCCCGGGCTGCCTGCACGTCGGCAGGGGTAATCTTCATCAGATCCTCCCGGCAGACATCTTTCTGCTCCGCCAGCCGGTTCGCCTGATGAACCAGAATCTGTTCAAACAGATTCCGCACGCCCCGGGCATTGCCGAAGGAGATGGAGTCCTCGTTTTCCTCTTGGATAAATTCCCGCACCTGAGTTCGGGCCTCGTCATCCAATTCATAGCAGCCCTTTTTACACTGGGCCTCAAAGATGGACATCATCTCGTCCAGAGTATAGTCGTCAAAGTGGAGATAGCGGTTAAACCGGGACTCCAGACCTGGGTTGGAGTGGATAAAATCTTCCATCAGCCCGTCGTAGCCCGCCACGATCACTACCAGATCATTCCGGTGATCCTCCATGGCCTTAAGGATAGTATCGATTGCCTCCTGGCCAAAGTCGTTTTCGGACCGGCCATTGAGCGCGTAAGCCTCGTCGATAAACAGCACGCCGCCCAGCGCCGATTCAATGACCCGGGAGGTCTTGATGGCGGTCTGTCCCACATACCCGGCCACCAGGCCCGAGCGATCCACTTCCACCAGCTGTCCTTTGGACAAAATCTCCAGGGAGTGGTAAATCCGTCCCATCAGTCGGGCCACAGTGGTCTTGCCCGTGCCGGGGTTCCCGGAAAATACCATGTGCAGTGACAGATCCGTGGTGGGCAGGTCATGATCCCTGCGCAGCTTGTAAACCGTCACCATATTGATGAGGCTGCGCACCTCTTTCTTGATGGCGGTCAGTCCAATATAGCCGTCCAGCTCCGCCAGCAGATCTTCGATCTTCTCAGGTGCCGGAACCTCTGCCGCAGGCGCCTTTGTGTCGTCGTTCCCCGTGGAAGCTGCCGCGCCCGGCCCGCCGGATGCGCTCCCGCCGTTGGGCGCAGAACCGTCGGTCTTCAGCGGCGGAGGGGTGGGTGGGCTCTTGGACGGCGGTGCCGCAGGGTGGCCCCAGAAATCCGTTCCCATACGGTTCAGGTTATTCTCCGTCATGGTACGGATGACCTCCATCTGCTGCAAAATGACCTGATCTTTTTTGCTGATGTTTTTATGATCCATGATCCACCTCACGCTTTCAGAAGTGTGGTATGCTCCAGGCCCCGAAAAAGCAGTCCCGCTACAAGGCCGGTCAGTGCGCCTGTGAACAGGGACACGCCAAGCAGGATAGGCAGGTAATACACGGGAGCCGTATTGCCCAGCGTCACGATGGCGGCCGCCACCTGGCCGCAGTTATGCGCTGCCGCGCCGCCCACGGACACACCGTAGACAGACAAATGGCGGCTGCGGGAGAGCAGGGACATCGCCGCCATGGCGGCAAGGCCGCCCATAAGGGAGAACAGCAGCGCGCTGACATTTCCGGCAAACACGGCTCCAAGACAACACCGGGCCAGCAGAATCAGCAGCGCCTGTCCTGTACCCAGGGTGTACAGAGCGAAGACCGTGACAATATTGGCAAGGCCCAGCTTGACGCCGGGCAGAGGAATCAGCAGCGCCAGGGGAAAAAAATTCTCCAGATAGGACAATGCCAGGGCAAGCGCCGTCAGCACGGCACACAGCGTCAGCTGTTTGGTCGTCAGCTTCATACACTCACCCCAATACGGCGTCTACGCCGCTCGCATTGCCGTCCGTCAGCATCACCGACACCCGGGCCGGCAGACATACGATGCTCTGCCCCGGTCTGGAAATCTTTCCGGTATGGACGCAGTCCTGATTGGGGCAGGTGGACGACTCCATCCAGACCTCCGTAGAGGTCAGAACCAGATGGAGCGTGTAGCCGTTGGAGGTGATCACCCGCTCCTCTTTTTCTGTCAGGCGCGATAAATTAACTGTCTCCGTCACCTGCCCGTTCTGGGAGATGACCGCCTGCAAAGAGCCGGAGGATGATCCGCCCCAGAAATAGACGCCCAGGGCCGCGGCGGCCAGTACCACCGCCAACACGACCAGGGCGTCTGCAGGCTTAGGGCGCAGTGCGCGGGATCGTTTCATAGGCATATCCGGAACCCTTTTCCTGTTCAAAATGCTTTGCAGCCCCCTCGCTGACCAGAACCCGCCCATCGGCGGTAATCAGCACCATTTCAAAATTGTAGCCGCCTGTCCGCCAGAAATCAATGGCCTTCTTCTCCCCCATGACGAACAGCGCGGTGGAAAAGGCATCGCACATGGTACCGTTATCCGGAGAAATGATGGTGACGGAGGTCAGCCCACTCTCCGCCGGAGCACCGGTGGCAGGATCGATGATATGATGGTATGTCTTGCCGTCCTGGGTAAAATACCGCTGATATCCCCCTGAGGTCACGGCAAAGGAATCGGTCAGGGAGAGCACACCGGCATAGGCAGCCGTATTTTTCGGGTCCTGCACCGCCACACGCCAAGCCGAGCCGTCCGGCTTGCTGCCCCGGACGTAGACATTGCCGCCCAGAGACGCCATGGCGGAGGTGATTCCGTTCTTCTCCAAAATCGCCTTCACCCGGTCGGAAGCATAGCCCTTGGCAATGCCGCCCAGGTCGATGGACTGCCCCGCTCCCAGCGTGACGGTATCCCCGTCCACGGACACGCGGCGATAATCCACACTTTTCAGAAGCCTGTCCAACTCACTCTGCTCCGGCACCTGCTGATGGTCGGTGGTAAAGCCCCAGGCCGTCACCACCGGCGCAATGGTGATGTCAAATGCGCCGTCTGTCGCGGTGGAGTAGGTCAGGGCGTCGGCAATGATGGCCGCCACCTCGCCATCTACAATTGTGGGAGCGCCGCCCGCGCCATTGAGCTGGGAGATTTCACTGTCCGAGCGGGTGCGGGATAGCAGCTGCTCCAGCCGTTCGATCTCCTGCGTGGTCTGGGTATAGGCCGTATCGGCGTCGCCGCCGTCGGTGTTGTAATAGGCAAAATTCATCACGGTATCCATGGCGTACAGCGTTCCGCCAGCCGGTGCCGCCGTTTCTCCTGAGCCGCAGCCGGCCAAGGTCATCATCAGTCCTGCCGCCAGCAGTCCTGTGAAAAATCGTCTCATTGGGTATTCCCTGCTTTCGGAAAATTTTCAATAAGGCAGTATACCATATTTTTTTTTATTCCACAACCCGCCATACGACCTCTTCTTCCCCCATCAGAGCATATTTTTACCGTGTCAAAAAAAGAAACGGGAATCTTATTGGCTTTTTCCCGCTCAAATGGTAAAATAACCGCAAAGCGGCTGCAGACACTCCTGTGTCCCAATGCCGCCCACAAGAGGACAACACAAACAGGAGGTGGGCTATATGTCGGAAGAACTCGCGGTTTCCAGGCTGATGCTGCACCTTCCTGCCCGGCGAGCGGCGCTGGAATCCTTTCTGGAACATCACCATCTGCGTCTGGATGCGGACGTGGAATCCGCCTTCGGTGTGTCAGATGCGCAGGGGCAGCTGCTGGGGTGCGGCTGCGCCGCCGGACGCGTGCTCAAATGCTTCGCCGTGGATGAGAGTCTGCGGGGGCGAAATGTGCTCGGCACACTGATCACCGCGCTGACCCGGGACCGGTACGACGCCGGTTTTTTTGATTTGTTTGTGATCACCCGGCCCGAGAACCGGCCACTTTTTGTCGGCTGCGGCTTTTATCCCATGGCTGAAACCCAGTCTCTGGTCATGCTGGAAAACCGCCCGCAGGGACCGGAGCGCTTTGCCGCCCCGTTCGTACAGCCCGGAGACCGGGATGCCGTGATTGGCTCTCTGGTGATGAACTGCAATCCCTTCACAAAAGGGCATCGGGCTCTGGTGGAATATGCGGTCGCCCGGTGCGATGCCGTGCACCTGTTTGTGGTGGAGGAAGATCGATCCGCCTTCTCTTTCCCTGTGCGGCTGCGGCTGGTGCAGGATGGGACGGCAGATCTGCCGAAGGTGCGGGTTCATCCCAGTGGGCCGTACATTCTCTCTTCAGCCACCTTTCCCACGTATTTCCTCAAGTCCGGCGAAGACGCCGCCGTCCTGCAGAGCCAACTGGACATCACTTTGTTCGCGCGGCGCATCGCCCCGGCACTGCACATTACGCGGCGCTTTGCCGGTCAGGAGCCATTGGACCCCGTCACCGCACGGTATAACAATGCAATGCGGGAGCTTCTTCCCCAATGGGGAATTACATTTGAGGAAATTCCCCGTCTGGAGGCAAGCGGGCAGGCCGTCAGCGCCTCCCGTGTGCGCCGTCTTCTTGCCGAGCAGGGTGTAACGCCGGAGGTTCTGTCTCTGGTTCCGGAATCCACCGCACAATATTTGAAAACCGAGTTTAAGGGGTTTTAGCGACATGACAGCAGATGACATTTTCAGCGGCCGGCCGGCTGCGCTGGAGGAAATTTTGGTTCGGAGGGAAACCCGTGCCGCAGAGCAGACAGCGATGCTACGTCTGGGTGGGCAGAGCCTGATTAGCTTTACATTAAATATTCCCGGAGAAATCAAACAATTTCCGCTCTCCCGCGCCGCATTTGAGGAGGGTCTGTCCGTACTGGAGCAGGCGCTTCCCTCCAATGCCGCCCTGGCCCGGCACCGCACGGAGGCAGTTACCGGATACGAGGCGCTGATTCTGCTGGATCTGCCGCCTGTGGAGGTAAAGCGTGTGACCGTGCAGCTGGAAGAAACCCATCCGCTGGGACGGCTGTTCGATCTGGACGTGTTGGATCACGGGGGACGCCTCCTGTCCCGTTCCAAACTGGGCCGGCCACCCAGGCAATGCCTGCTGTGCAGCCGGGATGCCCGCGTCTGTGCGAGGGAACAGCTTCACTCGCCCGATGCGCTGCGGGAAAGAATCGGACAGATGCTGGATGCATTTTTCCGGGATCAGGCTGCTGATCTGTGCGTCTCCTGTACCACCCGGGCATTGCTCTATGAGGTCTCGGCCACGCCAAAGCCCGGACTGGTGGACCGGAGCAACTGCGGCGCTCATGGCGACATGGATTTCTATACGTTTCTGGACAGCAGCGCCGCTCTTGTTCCAAAGTTCCGGGAGTTGTTCTGCCTTGGCTGGAACAACGCAGGCACAGCACCGGCGGCACTCTTTCCGCAGCTGCGTGCCGCGGGAATCCGAGCAGAATCGGCGATGAATACCATCACCGGGGGAATCAACACCCACAAGGGTCTGATCTTTTCCATAGGTCTTGTCTGTGCGGCCTATGGACAGGCTGCGGCAAAACGGGTGCTCTCCGGACGAGGAGGGCTCATCCCGCTGGCCGATGTTCTGGCGTCCGCAGCGCAGCTTGGGCAATGCACTCTGTCGGATTTTGAATCTGAATCGCTGCCACAGACATGCGGCCTTTCCAGTTACCGTACCGCCGGTATCACCGGTGCCCGGGGCGAGGCCGCCGCGGGCTTTCCCACAGTGACAAGCGTAGCCTGCCCGCGGCTTCGGGAATGGCTGGGCCGTGGTTTTCCGCTCAACGACGCAGCCGCGGTCACATTGCTGTATCTGCTCTGTGAGGTAAGCGATACCAACATGATCCGCCGGGGCGGAATGGAAGAAGCCAAAGCCAGAAAAGCCCAGGCTGCAGCGCTAACCCAGGGCTTGACTGCTCGGAATTTCCGGGCCAGGCTGCGCCGGCTGGATCAGGAATACATCCGCGAGGGGCTCAGTCCCGGCGGCTGCGCCGATCTGCTGGCAGTTGGACTGCTGCTGGTGTTTTTGGAAGATGCCGGCTGCGTAACGGCAGCATCTCCGCTCCCGCTTCGGCCCCCTCTATCCGCCCCGGAAGAACCTTAGCGTCCAACTGTTACTTTCCCTTGCAAACGATCTGAAAATCTGCTAGAATAATACGGTATGTTCGGAGCGCCTCTCCGAACCAGAAGTAAAACACCCATGGAGGTTGCAATATATGTCCGAAAAAAAGAACGCCGGCAAGCCGGTTCAGGCCCGCGGAGCCGCCGCACCCATGAATGGCGCATTGAAGTATTTTCTGGGGGGCTGCGTGGCCGAGTTCTATCTGTTGCTGGTGCGTCGATATTATGTAAACGGAACCGCAGAACAGCTGGTTGCCTGGGATCCAATTCTACAAAAACTCATTTATGTGGGTCTTTCGTTGTTTGCCATCGGAGTTGTTCTGGCGGTACTCTGGCGAAAAGCCAAGGGCTGGAAGCGCAGTACCGCCCAGGTTGTACTGCTCTCCGGTTTGTTTTTGGCCGTGGGAAATTGGGTTATTCGAACGGTATATCCCAACGGTTCCATGGTCATGTGCGTGCTGGTTCCCGCGATCATGCTGCTGGGCGTGCTGTGGAGTCTGTATGCCCGCGAGTGCTTCTACGCCTTGTCTGTGCTGTGCTCCGGAATTTTGGTGGTGTGGATCTGCCGTCACGGCGCAGAATCCTCCCTTTGGCGTCTGCGCGTGATGCTCGGCGTCGGCATCTATCTGGCGCTGCTGGCTGCAACCGTATTTTTTACTTACCGTGCCGAGCGGAACAAGGGTCTTTTGGGTTCGTTCCGTTTTCTGCCCGCAGATGCTGACCAGCTTGTGATCTATTTGGCCTGCGGTCTCTCTGCCACGGCCACAGTGCTTTCCCTGATAAGTTCTTTCATTGCTTATTATGCCTTGTGGGTGCTGGGTCTGGTCGTCTTCGCTCTGGCCGTTTATTACACGGTTCGAGAGCTGTAAATTTCCTCCTGAAACTCAAAAAGCGGACAGCTGTGCTGTCCGCTTTTTTATATTTTGCAGTTACAATAAACCTTCATGAGGCCGTGTAAATGTTCCCACTCCGATTTCCATCCGAAACTCAAAAACCCTCTGCCATGGAAACGCATAATGAGAAAGAGTCAGCTCGCCGCAGCCTACGGTTCTGTATGGTTCCAAGCCGACGATCAGGTTGCTGTCAGCAAAATTTTTCAGCACCGCACCCGTGCCTGCGGTCATGGCGGACTCCAGCTGAGTCAAAATCCGGGTCTGATCCACCGCAGGCGTACAGAAATTGTCCGGGCTGCCGTTCAACGTATCCCGCACATAGGCATACAGATCGTTGCGCACCGTATTGCGGTAGCAAAAATCCTTCACCATGCTGTCGGCCAGTGTCCTGACAAAGGCGCGGTTTGCAGCCGTGTCATCCGGCGCGCCATTGCGCAGCCAGGCATAGCGGGCCACGCCATGAGACAGGGCGGTTCCGGTGACAATGGCCATATCCAGAAATCCGGAGTAGGCCAGCAGCCATCCCAGATGGGTCTCGGCGGCCATCTGATCATGAACCGAAGTGCCGTAGCTGTTGTTGGATGCGTCGATAACAACCGTGGGGCGTCCGTGCTCTTCATTGCTGTTGATCGCGCGGATCAGTTCTGCGGCATATTCCTCTTTCCGGCTCTCTTCCGCGGGAGCCGTCAGCACCAGAATCTGCATCTGCGCCGTATCCGTTCCGGTTTCGGTCAGCCCAAAGAAAGCCAAGTGCTCTTCCACGATATCCTTCAGTGGCTGGTAGTCATAGTCGCAGGCCGCCTTGTTCTCGCTTCCTCCAAAATACTGTACAGCTGCTGTGGCACCGCTCCAGCCGCAATGTTCCAGATACAGCTTTGTCACCGCCTTGAAGCCCAGGTCGTCCACGCCGGACAAAAGGGCGTCTCCGTCTCGGAGATTCTGCCGAAAATAGGCGATCTCGTTTTTCTGGACGCTGTCCTCGGCGGAGGAATCGTCAATGCCGATCAATACCCGGAAATTCGTATACCCATCCTGACGCAGAACGGACAATAACTCGTCAGTCAATCGGAGTTTTCGCTCCCGCGCCGCCAGATAATCCGTGGCCGCTCCCGCCGGAAGATCTGCGTCCGGTACGATGGGCTGCCCGTCGGCTCCCAGAGGATAGTCCGCTGCGATTTTTTCTGCCGTCAGGTCAGTTCCGGTCAGGGCGGGTCTGGCTGCCATTCCGTATGTCCGCAGGCCGTTATACTCCGTCAGGCCAAAGCCACCGTATCCCACGGTGGGTGCCAGGCGCATCACCGTGTCCAGCAGCCACACGCGGTTATTTTTGTCTGCCGCCAGGGTTTCCAACAATTTTTTCAGCAGTTGAAACTCCGTCAGCTCCGTTCCGTCGGACAGCGTCACAGGGTTCTCTCCCTGCAGGGCGCGGGAGGCAACCAGCCCGCCGGAAAGCATCTGATCCAGCGAGAGAATGTACAAATTGCAGCCGTCCGCCTCTTGCCGGAGCACCCATTCGTACAGTGCCGCCCGGTCACCGCTTTGAGTCCCGTTCGCATTCGTTCCCTGCCCGTCCAGCCGTGTTTTATACAGATCTTCATCCGGCATGGCCAGCGTATACCCCAGAGACTGGGCCAGGTACTCCACCCGTTCTTCATTATCGGGCCGATCATCCAGCGGCACATAAGCCACCGTTCCGGAATCCGCTTTTGGGTCCGCCTGCTCGGGCAGTGCCGTCTGCATACAGCCGGAGATCAGCGCCAGCGCCAGCAGTGTTCCCAGCAGCTCGCGTAGTCGTTTCATGCCATCCTCCTTTTACAGAAAAAAGTCTGCGTGGCGGCGCCATGCAGACTTTTTGGGAAGTGTTTACAGGCTCAGTCCGCCCAGATCCAGACCGCCGGTGATCTGATTCATGCTCTGTTCCATGGCGTCTCCGGCCTGGCGCAGAGCCTCGTTGACAGCGGAAACCACCAAGTCCTGGAGCATCTCCACATCCTCGGGGTCCACAGCTTCGGGCTTTATGGTCACAGCAAGAACCTCTTTCTTGCCGTTGACCTTGGCCTCCACCACACCGCCGCCTACGCTGGCGGAGAATTCCTGGGCCTCTACCTCATCCTGCGCGGTGGTCATGGCCTCCTGCATAGCCTGAATTTTCTGCTGCATCTCCTGCTGACGAGCGGCGCCGGTCGGCCGCATGCTTCCGCTGGTAAATCCGCGACGTGCACTGTATCCCATAATATATAACTCCTTTTATTGAATGGTGAAATTGTCCAGCTGACTGCCGAACTGAATCAAATTTTCCAGTTTATCCTCCGTGGAAACCGTGGGGCCCTCCCCCACTGTCAGGCGCACCGTCACCGGCCCGCCGGCACGCAGTGCGCTCAACTCCTTCAGGGCACCCAAAACACGATCATTGTCCAAACGGCCCCGCACGATGTCATCCGGAGCATAAACGGTAAGCAAGTCCCCCTCCAGAACACCGCGGCACCGGTCCAGAAACACCCGGTACATGGCGGGCAGGCGGCCTTTGCACTCCTCTGCCAGTGCATGCCACCAGGCTGCGCCGCCGGATGGCGGTGCGGCAGACCGTCCCGCCGGAGCGGGAGCGGGCGTGGCCGGGACAGGATCGTTGTGCGGAGCATCCGGCATAGCCGGTTCCTGCTCCAAGGGCGGTTCCTCCGGCAAGGGCGGGCGCTCATATTCCGGCTCCCGGGAAGGTTGTATCTGAACAGGCGGTTCCTCCCAAGGCGGTGCATCCGCGGTCTTTGGAGCAGCTTTCTGCGGCTTTGCCTTGGTACTCGGTGCATCGGATGCGGCCGATACTGTTTTTTCCGCAGGCGCCGGGCCGCCTGACATCAAAACAGGCAGCCGACTTACGGATTCCTCCAGGCGTTGCACGCGGGAGGCAAGCGCTCCCAGATCGCCGGAAAGCGTCTCATCGCACAGCCGCAATAAGCATAGCTCGGCATCTGTGCGGCGGTTGGAACTATAGTAAAGATCCGCGGTGGCTTGCTGCAGCGTAGCGGCCAGA
>QKDF01000190.1 GCA_003245395.1 Clostridia bacterium | reverse complement strand
AGAGGAAATTTGTAAACGAGTAAAAAGAATTTGCGGCCAGCTTGAGAAAATGGTAAACTCAAAATGAATTTATCCGCCGGATTGGACGGCGGGCCGGAAGGGAGAACCTGCAATGCAATATGACTTTGATGAAGTGGTGGATCGATCCGGTAATCACGCAGCCAAATATGACGAACGACTGAAAAAATTCGGGACCGAGGACGTGATCCCGCTGTGGATTGCGGACATGGACTTCAGGACGGCCCAGCCCATCATCGATGCGCTCAAAGCCCGGGCGGACGAAGGAATCTGGGGCTATACCGCCCGGCCGGAGAGCTATTTTCAGGCCATCTGCGGCTGGCAGCAGCGGCGCAATGGCTGGACGATTGATCCGGCGCTGATGAGCTGGAGTCTGGGCGTGGTGCAGTCCCTGAGCGTTCTGGTGGAGCTGTTCACGCCGAAGGGCGGCGCGGTGCTGATCCAGACGCCGGTGTACTCTGAGTTTTACGATGTGACGGAGGCGTGGAGCCGCCGGGTGGTGGAGAATCCTTTTGTGGAGCGGGACGGGAAGTGGACCGTAGACTGGGCGGATTTTGAGCGCAAGCTGGACGAGGTGGATATGTTTCTGCTGTGCAGCCCCCACAATCCATTGGGCATCGTCTGGACGCCTGAGGAGCTGCGGCGCATGGCGGAGCTTTGTATTGCCCACGGAGTACAGCTGGTGTCGGATGAGATCCATTCCGATTTGATCTTCCACGGAAAGAAGCACACGCCTGTGGCGAAACTGTCCCCGGAGATTGCGGCCCATGTGGTGACCTGCATCTCCGGTACCAAGACCTTCAATCTGGCTGGTCTGCAGGCTTCCGCCGTGGTATTTCCCGATCGGCGGATGAAAAAGGAGTTCGAAGCCTTCTGGCGCCGTATGGACATCCATCGGAACAATGCCTTCAGCCTCATCGCCATGGAAACGGCTTTCAATGAGGGCGAGGAGTGGCTGGAACAGCTGCTGCCCTACCTGTCGGACAACTTTGATTTTATCAGAGACTACTGTGCGGCCCACATTCCCCGGATCAAACCGAGTGTGCCGGACGCCACATACCTAGTTTGGCTGGATTGCCGGGCATTAAACATGTCCAACGCGGAACTTCGTGATTTTATGATTCAAAAAGCCAAACTGGGACTCAACGAGGGCTGGTCCTTCGGACGGCAGCTGAGCGGCTTTATGCGGCTCAACGCCGCCTGTCCCCGCAGCGTGCTGGAACAGGCGCTGCACCAGCTGGAGGCGGCAGTGAATGCCCTGTAAGAGGAGCGTTCAGGGCGAGAAGTCCAACTGTTTCAGCTGTTGTGAAAGTGTTGGAAATTTATGGGCGACTCCGGCTGCGAATTTGTGAAATCTTTCGCGGAAAAACAAAAGCGCTGATTGTGACTGCAAAATACGGACATATGCGATTGAACGCCGAAGGCTTTCCTGAAAAATCCGCTTGACAGATGATTGAATACAATGGTATGATACAGCAAAATTGAACACCAAACCGCTGAAGTGGAGATCAAAACGGTACGTGCACGCACAGAGAGTCCGGATGGCTGAGAGCCGGGCCGAACGCAGACTGTCAAATGGACCACGGAGGGCGCGGGGAAAAGCGGCTGTGCCGCCCAGTATTCCGCGACGTGAGGCATACGTCAGTTGCCGGGGATATGTTGGTATCCCGCAAAGAGCGCGGAGTTTTATTATCCGCGAATCAAGGTGGCACCGCGGGGCAATTGCATCCCGTCCTTGACAAACATGTTTGTCGGGGACGGGATTTTTATTTTTCCGTCTCACGAAAAGAAGGAGGCTTTTCCATGAATCGTCCCACTTTAGAGGAGGCTCTTGACCTGGCGGCAGACGGCCGGTATCGGCGCATCCCTGTCAGCCGGGAACTGTTTGCCGACACGGTTACGCCCATCACTGCACTGCGGATTCTGAAAAAGGTCAGCCGGCACTGCTTTTTGCTGGAGAGCGCCGAGCAGACCCAGAAGTGGGGGCGGTATACCTTTCTGGGTTTCGATCCCACGCTGGAGATTACCTGCCAGGACGGTACGCTGACTATCCGGGGGGGGACAACGGTGCAGGAGCAGACCAGCCACCCGGGCCCGGCCCTGCGGCGGATCTTGGCAGAGAATCGGGCACCCAGAATTCCCGGCTTGCCGCCCTTTGCCGGAGGTCTGGTGGGCTATTTCTCCTATGATTATATCAAGTATGCCGAACCCACCTTAAAGCTGACCGCCCGGGACGAGGAGTCCTTCAAGGACATGGACCTGATGCTTTTTGACAAGGTCATTGCCTTCGACAACTACCGCCAGAAGATCATTCTCATCGCCCATATGCGGGCGGAGGAGGGCGAGACGGGATATCACAGGGCCGTGATGGAGCTGGAGAATCTGGCCGCGCTGCTGCGTTCGGGAGATGTGGCCTCGAATCCTCCGCTGCGGATCAAATCCGAATTCCGTCCCCTGTTTGACGAGGATGCCTATTGCGCCATGGTGGAAAAGGGAAAACACTATATCCGGGAGGGAGATATCTTCCAGGTCGTGCTCTCCAACCGTCTGGAGGCGGAGATCGAGGGCAGCCTGCTGGACGCTTACCGGGTGCTGCGGACGACAAACCCTTCACCTTATATGTTCTATTTCTCCAGCGACGACATTGAGATGGCTGGCGCGTCGCCCGAGACACTGGTAAAGCTGGAAGACG
>QKDF01000242.1 GCA_003245395.1 Clostridia bacterium | reverse complement strand
AAGGGGGAAACATATTGAACGGCAGAAAAATCAATGTTGCAATTGGCTTTGCTACAGGGCGAAAACACTTTCAGCGAGTTTTGAGGAGTTATGTGTTCAACTGGCTGGAATCCGATCTGGTATACAATGAGTCGGTGGGGCTAAATCTATTCGTTGCCTATGATCTGGACTATCGCGGGACAAAAAAGACGGACTATACGGACATCAATCCAGAAATCGGAAAATGGCTTGACAGCAAACATTTTATCGGGAAAGAGGAAGCGGACACTGCGCAGAAAAATCTGACCGATTCTGGAGCAATGCGCCCGGAGGAGGCCGCTATGCTGTTTGGCAAAGGATATGCTGCTCAGCGTAATATTATTTTGTATGAGGCCATCCGCCATAAGATGGACTATTTGCTGTTCCTGGACGATGACGAATACCCGATGGCGGCCTCCAAAAACAGAGACACAGTAATCTGGGGCGGACAGCATGTTTTAAAAACCCATCTGCTCAATATTGGGCATGCCGACATTACATATGGCTATCACTGCGGTTATATTTCGCCTATTCCATATTTTGAATTTAATGATATCATGACTGAAGACAGCTTTCGCCTGTTTATCCAGGCTATCAGCAACGATATTGTCAATTGGGAAACCATTAAAAAAGTGATGAATAACGGTGGCGTCACTTATGCAGACACAGATGTTCTGGTCCAGCGCAAAACGATAGAAGTACCGGAAATTCACCATGCCAAATTTATCTCCGGGTCCAATCTCTGCATTAATCTGACGGACCCAAGCCGTGTTTTTCCCTTCTATAATCCACCGGGAGCACGCGGTGAGGATACGTTTTTAAGCACTTGCCTGAGTGAACATACGGTGCTTCGGGTACCCTGTTATGCGTTTCATGACGGTTTTTCCTCTTATAATCACTTGCTTTCCGGGGTTCTCCCAACGGATCTGAAATTCATCCGGCCGGATTCGGAGCGGATTATCCAGCGGTTTTATCAGGCCTGCATCGGGTGGGTTCGCTATAAGCCGCTTTTGATGTATATCACTGACAGAGATGCATATCAGGATGGCGTTGCCGAAATGACGGAGAAGCTGAGTCGGACATTGCCGATGGTTTGCTCCTACTTTCAGGATTTGGCTTTTATGAATGTTCTCAAGGAACTGAATAAATACGACAGGGCAGTCGAAAAACATTTTGAGGCATTTGAAAAGACCAAAGAGGTCTGGGCCAGGGGAATGAAGGTCCTGCGTTAGTCAATTCACCAATCGGGAAAGGCTTGGCATGGTGTCAACCTTAGCTTGGAGGCAATGGAACGCATCCGGCGAAACAGGAAGGAGAAACATATGATCCGCATTGGCTATGCCTGCCTGACCATGGGCGCTCCGGGGACGGAGCTGAGTGCCTGTACGCTGCGGACGGCGACGCCGGAACGCCTGCGGGAGGTGACGGCACACAATCTGGAGGCTTTGCGCCGACAAATTGCATATAACGCCGAAAACGGCATTGGCCTGTTCCGCATCAGCTCCGACCTGATTCCATTTGGGTCCAGCATCCACAATACGCTGGAATGGGGAATGGAGTTTACCGAAACCTTTTCGGAGATCGGCGCGGCAATCGGGCGAGCCGAAATGCGGGTTTCTATGCACCCGGGACAGTATACCGTTTTGAATTCCCCCGATCCGGACGTGGTGGAACGAGCCGCGGCGGATCTGACCTATCATGAAAAAGTGCTGAGGCTTTTGAATACCGATTGTTCCAATAAGCTCATTCTCCATGTGGGAGGGGCCTACGGGGACAAGAAAGCTGCCATTGAGCGGTTTTATAAAAATTGGGGGCGGCTTTCTGACGACGTACGAAACCGCGTGGTACTGGAAAACGACGATCGGCTGTACAATATTGAGGATGTGCTGGAGCTGGCAAAGCGGCTGCATATTCCCGCTGTGTTTGATAATCTGCATCACGCGCTTAACCCGCCGGAGCAGAAGGTTCCGCCCGCGGAGTGGATTGAGCGGTGCGCAGAGACCTGGAAGACGGCGGATGGCAGGCAGAAAATTCACTACTCCCAACAGAATGAGGCCGGACGCCCCGGTGCTCATTCACGGACAATTTCTGTGGAACCGTTTCTATCGTTTTGTGAACCGATCACACAGATAAACCTGGATATGATGCTGGAGGTCAAAGATAAGAACCTATCCGCACTGAAATGTATCTGCCTGCTCTCTTCGGAAAACGGCACTGCCCGCTTGCTGGAACGGGAATGGGAGCGGAATGCGTATGCCGTGCTGGAACGTTCTCCGGAAATTTTTGGCCGGATCGAACAAATGCTGAGGGACGATACCGGGTGCTCTGCCCGGCGGTTTTATGAGCTTGTGGAGCGGGCAGCCGAACTACCGGTACAGGCAGATAACGCAATAAGCGCGGCCCTTGCGGTTTGGTCA
The DNA here is from genome assembly GCA_003245395.1 of Clostridia bacterium. GTDB lineage: Bacteria > Bacillota > Clostridia > Oscillospirales > Oscillospiraceae > Oscillibacter. The sequence continues at coordinate 278 of QKDF01000242.1, read as the reverse complement.
CTGCTGGAGGAAGCTGCGGACGCGGCAGAGAAAAAACATTTTCTGGCATGCCTGGGGCGATATCGGAACGGAACAGCCGGATTGCAGCCAGTAAAAAATCTGCTGCTGCGGCTGACGCAAAAATACCACAGGACATCTATACTGAAATCGTACTATTTTTTAAAGGATCAGTCGGATTAGATCCAAAATTTATAGAGAAAAACGCACGCCAAACCACACTGGCCGCTCACTGCATAAGTGAGCGGCCAGTGCTTTCTTAAAATTAGGAATTCGGGTCT
>QKDF01000175.1 GCA_003245395.1 Clostridia bacterium | reverse complement strand
GGGAACGGTAACGAAGGACGCCGGAACAGCGGTCTTTTCCTCTTCGGTCAGCAGCACAGGGCGGATCGCCGCGTGGGGGCAGGCCATGGCACAGCGGTTGCACTGAATGCAGCTTTCCCCGTTCCACTTGGGAACAGCCGTGGCCACACCGCGCTTGGAATAGACGGAAGTTCCGTTTTCCCAGGTTCCGTCCAGCACGCCGTGCTTTTTGAACACGGAAACGGGGAGCTTGTCGCCCTGCTGACGATCCATGGGAATGACAATGTCCTTGACGAAAGGAGTGGCTTTGATTTCCATGGCGGGGCCGTCTTGCGCATCCGCCCAGCTTTCGGGAATCTCCACCTGAATGGCAGCGCTCACGCCCGCATCGACAGCTTGGTTGTTTAGGTCGACAATCTTCTGACCGGCTTTTTTGAAGTAGGAACTGTAGTTGTTCTGCTTCATGTCCTCCACGGCAATGTCAAGGGGAATCACCTTTGTCAGCGCGAAAAAGGCCGCCTGCAGAATGTTGTTGGTCCGCTGGCCCAGACCGATCTCCGCGGCAAGCTTCGCGGCGTCAATGATGTAGAAGTCCGCATGTTTCCGGCACAGATCCCGCTTCATCTTTGCGGGAAGATGATTCTCCAGCTCCTCGACGCTCCACGGGCAGTTGAGCAGGAAAATGCCGCCATCCTTCAGGTCTTCCGTGGTATCGTACTTGTTGACATAGGTGGGGGCGTGAACCGCCACGAAATCCGCAGACGAGACCAGATACGTCGAGCGAATCGGCTCATCACCAAAGCGCAGATGGGACTGGGTCAGTCCACCAGACTTCATAGAGTCGTAGGAAAAATAGGCCTGTGCGTATTTGTCCGCGGTCAGACCGATGGTGGTAATTGCGTTCTTGTTGGCGCCCACCGTGCCGTCGCCGCCCAGGCCCCAGATCTTGCAGGAAATCTGGCCGGGGTGCGCAAGCTCCACCTCTTTGTAATCCAGTGAGGTATGCGTAACATCGTCGTTGATACCGATGGTGAAATTGTTCTTGGGCTGATCCTGCCTGAGGTTGTCGTAAACGGCAATAAACTGCCCCGGGGTGGTATCTTTGGAGGACAGGCCGTAACGCCCGCCCACGATCCGGATATCGTTTCTGCCCGCCTGGTTCAGCGCGGTGCACACGTCCAGATACAGCGGTTCGCCCACGGAGCCCGTTTCCTTGGAGCGGTCCAGAACCGCGATCTTTTTGCAGGTTGCGGGAATGGCGTCGGTGAAATGCTTCACAGAGAAGGGTCTGTAAAGATGCACCTGCAGCAGGCCGACCTTCCGGCCGTTGGCATTGAGGTAATCCACGGTTTCCTTCACAGCTTCAGAGGCGGAGCACATGATCACAATGATCTCTTCCGCATCCGAGGCGCCGTAGTAGTTAAACAACTTATAATTTCGACCGGTAAGGGCATTGATTTTGTCCATATAGTACTGGACCTTGTCAGGCAGAGCTGCGCTCTTTTCGTTTGCGCCTTCCTTGCACTGGAAATAGACATCCGGATTGACGTTGTTGCCGCGGTTGGTGGGATGCTCGGGGTTCAGGGAATGACGGCGGAAATCCTTCAGGGCCTCGTAATCCACCAGGCCTCTCAGCTCTTCATAGTCGAGAGCTTCGATGCGCTGCATCTCGTGAGAGGTCCGGAAGCCGTCAAAGCAGTGCATAAACGCATACTTTGAGCTGATGGCCGAAAGATGGGCAACAGCCGCCAGATCCATGCACTCCTGCGGAGTCGCGGACATCAGCATGGCATAGCCCGTTGTACGGCAAGTCATAAAGTCGGTATGGTCGCCAAAAATGGAGTGGTGGTTGGAGGTGACCACTCTGGAAGCGATGTGCATAACGTTGGGAAGGAACTGGCCGCCCATGGCATACATGGCGGGGATCATCAGCATAAGCCCCTGAGACGATGTAAACGTGGTAGTCAGTGCGCCGGCCTGCAATGATCCGTGGCAGGTTCCTGCAGCGCCCGCTTCGGACTGCATCTGAATGACGTCCACGGTAGAGTCAAATAAATTTTTCCTCCCCTTTGCAGACCACTCGTCAACTTTTTCCGCCATCGGAGAAGACGGGGTAATCGGGTAAATAGCTGCAACCTCAGTGAATGCATAAGCCACATGAGCTGCAGCTATATTTCCGTCCATGACTTCATATTTCTTTTTCATACAACACACCTCTTTATTAAAATAATCTACAAATTCTTTGATACCCAGCCTCTGCCATGAGGTTAACCTCGCTGGCAGGAAAAATCGGCGCGTCATAAGCATGCTTTGGCGCGTCGAAATTTGGTTCTCCAAGTTCAAAACCAACAATACCGTTTAAGTCAGTTTACATGGCCAAACATTTTCCAAATTTTAAACAAATTCATCTTCGCGGTTGGTCGACAAGCGCAGTGTTTTAAATTCTTATATACGAACTTTGTTTTTATTTAGGATTTCTGTCTTTAGCTTTATCATAGATTGCTGCTTGTGTCAATGGATTGATTTTATTTTCTAGAAATTCTGTCGTGATGCATAGTTTCTTTCCAGATAATTGTCAGATTGTTGCAGTGCTCCCTTCTATAAAAATTTTTAGCCGCAACTTTCGGATATACCAGTCATCTTGTAACGCGAATGTATTGATATTATGAAATACATTGGGATCTGAGGTACTGCCTGTGTCGCAAAAGCGCCTGTCAAAGGCTTTGGCATATCCGATAAAAA
>QKDF01000192.1 GCA_003245395.1 Clostridia bacterium | reverse complement strand
CTCTGACGATTCTGACTTCACAGCCTTGGCTCTGGGTGCCGCCCGGTGTGATGATCATGGTCAGCGTACTGTCTGTCAACTTTGTGGGTGACGGACTGCGGGACGCGATTGATCCCAAAAGTTTTTCCTGATTTCAATTGCGGACTGCAAACAGGCAGTCGAACGATCGTCAATAAAACCGCTGTCGCCGTCCGGTGCCTGCCCTGGGTGCCGGACGGCGCATGGCAAAATCGGAAATGGTTTGCCAAGAGGCGGTCCGGGGAAAGAAGGTTTATTGATCTATGACAGAAATACAGACGATCCTTGCTTCTGATGAGACAAAGAAGCGGGAATATGACAACGCGGCAGACCGGATTTGGGGATATGCTGAGACGAGATTCGAGGAAGTGCGTTCCGCCGGACTCCTGTCCGAAATATTGGAGCGGGAAGGCTTTGCGGTTCAGAACGGTGCTGCCGGAATGGATACCGCCTTGGTTGCCTCCTTTGGACAAGGAGCTCCGGTAATCGGCCTGTTGGGGGAATATGACGCTCTGACCAATCTGAATCAGACTGCGGGCGTGGCGGAAAAAAGTGCGCCTGAACCAGGTACAAATGGCCACGGCTGCGGGCACAATCTTCTGGGTGTGGCATCTTTGGAAGCTGCGGTGGCTTTGAAGGACTATCTGGCTTCCACCGGAACTTCCGGGACGGTGCGGTATTATGGCTGCCCTGCGGAAGAGGGCGGCGGCGGAAAGTGCTTTATGGCCCGGGAGCATCTTTTCGACGATCTGGACGCGGCGATCACCTGGCATCCGGGAGATCTGAACCAGGTGGTGGCCGCCAGCACCCTGGCCAATATTGAGGTGTATTTTTCCTTTACCGGTTCCAGCGCACATGCCGCCGCCAGCCCCCATCTGGGCAGAAGTGCTCTGGATGCGGTGGAGCTGATGAACGTGGCGGTGAACTTCCTCCGGGAACATGTTCCGCAGGAGGTGCGGATGCACTATGCCGTTACCAATCCCGGCGGCCTTTCGCCCAATGTGGTGCAGGCTAAGGCGGAGGTGCTCTACCTGCTGCGCGCCCCCACCGCCCCGCAGGTGCGCGAACTTTTTGAAAGAGTCTGCAACATTGCCAAAGGCGCCAGTCTGATGACAGAGACTACGCTGGAGATCACTCCGAACGGCGGAACCGCCAATGTGGTGCCCAACGACACCCTCGGCCGGGTGATGCAGCAGGTGATGGAAGAGCTGGGCGGTCCCAAATTTGATGAAGAAGAAAAGAATTTTGCCAGGCAGATCGAGGAAACCCTGACGCCCGAACAAAGAGCGGCCAGCATGCGGCGCTTTTCTCCGGAAATTACCCCAAAGGCACAGGGAAAAGCCGTGAGTGAATGGGTGATGCCTTACGTCTTCACGAACGCGAGTTTGCCGTTTTCCACCGATGTGGGAGATGCCAGCTGGAATGTTCCTACTGTTCAGCTGATGGCGGCCACGCAGGCGCTGGGAACTCCGGGGCATTCCTGGCAAGTGGTTTCACAAAGCTGCTCCGCCGTCGGCCATACCGGGATGCACTATGCTGCACAAGTTATGGCGCTGACCGGGCTCCGGCTTTTGCAGGAGCCGGAACTCTGCGAAAAAGCCAAAGAGGAATTGAAGGAGCGGCTGCACGGAATGGCATATGACTGCCTGCTTCCGGAGGGACTTGAGCCCAGCGCGATCCACTGAAGGAAAAAGGAATGGAGAGATCGAAATGGTGCAAAAAGAGGATCTGACGAGTCTGATTGACAGCAAAAAACACTTTTATGAGAAGGCCAGTGATCGAATCTGGGACTTTGCGGAGACCCGCTTTACGGAATTCCAGTCCGCCGAACTGCTTGGTTCCATCCTGCGGGAGGAAGGCTTTACGGTGGAGACCGGGCTGGCGGAGATGGAGACGGCCTTTGTAGGCAGCTTCGGACACGGGCATCCGGTTGTGGCCATTCTGGGGGAATTTGACGCTCTGTACGAGCTGAGCCAGGTGGCGGGCTCGACGGAGAAGAAACCGCTGGTTCCCGGTGAAAGCGGTCACGGCTGCGGACACAACGCTTTGGGCGTGGGGGCTCTGGCGGCTGCGGTTGCGGTGAAGGATTATCTGAAGGAGAAAAACCTGCCCGGAACCGTGCGCTACTACGGCTGCCCGGCGGAAGAAGTCGGAAGCGGTAAGGCTTTTATGGTACGGGCGGGCGTTTTTGACGATGTGGACGCGGCACTGACCTGGCACCCGGGAGATACCAATGCCATCTGGAGCGGCGGGAGTCTTGCGGTAACCCAGGCATATTTCAAATTCAAGGGCACCAGTTCTCACGCCGCCGCTGCACCGCATCTCGGACGCAGCGCACTGGACGCAGTGGAACTGATGAACATTGGCGCCAATTACCTGCGGGAGCATGTAATCCCTGACGCCAGAATTCACTATGCCATCACCAATGCCGGCGGGCTGTCGCCCAATGTGGTACAGGCCAACGCCGAGGCATTGTATGTTGTACGCGCACCCAAATTCCGACAGGCCAAGGAAATTTTTGACCGGGTGGTAAAGATTGCCGAGGGTGCAGCCCTGATGACCGATACCACGATGGAAATTGTCTTTGACAGCGGGTACACGGACTATATACCCAATGATACGCTCAGCGAGCTGATGGGTAAAAAGCTTGAGGAGCTGGGCGCGTGGGAGCCCGATCACGAGGACGTGCGGTTTGCAAGAGAAATTGCGGCG
>QKDF01000320.1 GCA_003245395.1 Clostridia bacterium | reverse complement strand
GTTCCGGAAAGCCTGTTGTAAAAGAGATGGGCGGTCTGAACCTTCAGCTGGAATTTGCGATGGACAACGAAGACATTCCACAAGATCAGTATTTGCAGGCATGTCAAGCCGAATGCAGGATATCTCTTCCGGAAGCAACGGGCGAACATGCTTACTGGGTAAAAGTTACACAGGCAAACGGAAACGCGGCGTGGTCTTCACCCGTGTATCTCAACAGAGAATAAAATTTAAAAATAAATAGGTAGATATACCGGAAAGCGGAGGGATCCATCATGGTTGTTGTAATTGTCCCCATACTGTTTTTGATGTTGGTTAGCGCTGTCAAAAAGATTCCCCTCATCGGAGGAAATTTAATCGTTGCTTTTTTTGGAGCGGGTGTCCTGGCACTGCTGCTGGGAGGGGTTTATAATCCCATCACCTGGGGCAACGCATGGCTGACCGGACTTGGAAGAGTCTCATTTATCGTTTTTATTGTAATATTCGGCTCTATCTTTTCGGCATTGGAAGTAAAATCGGGTGCGATGGATACGGTGCTCAATACACTGCGGGCAATTTTCGGACATACTGCGCAGGGGCTGATTCTGGCAATTCTGATTGCAATGTATCTTGGCGGTTCACTTGTCGGCACAGTGGCTGCGGTCGGTGCTGTAATCGGCATTCTGGTCGTACCGGCACTGGACGACATGGGCCTATCTCCGGAACTGATCTGTGCCATTATTGTTACAGGTGGATCATTGGGAGCGATTATGCCCCCCGATTTCCAACGCGATTAATGTCGCCTGCGCCGTCTTGGGAATTCCGACCGACGCTCCTCTTAGCATCAGTTATATCACTGTGATGATTGCCATTATATTTGTCAGCACATTTATCTGCAAAGTCTACATCGGGAAAAAATACCAGATGCCACAGCACTTAATCCCAACAGAAAAAGCCTCTCAAATCTTGAAGCGGGAGTGGAAACGGCTGATTCCCTTAATGGTTCTGGTTCTGCTGGTCGCAATCAACAGTATCCCGGCAGTTTCCTTTGACGTTACGGGGGCTTTGCTGAAAGCAATTCCCACAGGGGACTCTAACCTGTATACGGTACTGAGTGGCATCCCCGTGTTGGGCAGTATTACAAATAACATTGTCATGTCTATTATCGTAGCAATCCTCGTCGCTTTCGCAATCACCCCTGAACTGCGTGAGGATGTCCCCGGAATGCTGAAAAGCTCTGTGTCCAGCGTGAGCTTCAGCGTGGTGATCCAAATTTTCGCCGGCTTTTTCCTGGGCGCCTTTAAGGCGGGCGGACAGATGGATATCATCGCCGCCTGGGCAGCCGGCTTAAGCGCTATGGTACTGAAAGTGGGCGGCGCCGCCGCAATTATGCTGGGTGGAATGCTGATGGGTGCGCAGAGTACCACGCAGACGACCCTTCTGCCGATACTTGGCCCCGCATGGATGGCAACGGGCGTAAGCAGCGTTCACGCCGCAGTCGCCAGCGCACATCTGGCTGCGGCGGGCCAGGGACTGCCTCCGGCTGACTTAAACACTTTTGTCATCGCGGGCTTGGTATCATCTTTGCTGCATCGGAAAGTAGACCCACTGAAATCGATGTACTTAACGGTTCCTTACTGTTTGACCCTTGCCTGTATCGGAATTGTTTTCTTGTTTATCTAATACGACCAATCCCGGCTGGATCGTAAAAAATTTCCCCGGAACCGCAACGGTTCCGGGGATTTATACATCCGCAGTTAAAAAAAGGTCAACGGTTTTACAATGCGCTGCCAATCTGGAACCGTCTTACTTCGCTCTGCATAAATCGATAAAGCTGTGCAGAGAACTGTTTAAATACTTGTTTTTGTGCCATACAAGATAATGCTGCCTGGTCAGATCTGCATCTTCGATTTTAAGCGTGCACACATGACCGTCAGCGATATCCCGGCAGACCAATTGCTCCGGCAAGAGAGAGATCCCAAGACCATACGTGACAGCTTTGACAAGCGCCTGAGTACTGACGCTTTCCCAGATCGGATGAAGCACCATTCCGCGGGCGGAAAAAAATTCGTCCAGAAATCTGCGGCCGGCGCTTCCTTCTTCTCGCAGTAAAAGCGGGTACAGGGGAATATCCTGTAAGTTCACCGTTTTCTGCGAAAGCAGCGGATGCCCGGGAGGGACAATCAGCACCATGCTATCATGATGGAATTCTTCTGTGTGCAGATTTGCGTCGTCCAGCCAACCCTCGACCAGGGCAATATCCAATTGATTGTCCAGCAATTTTCGCTGCAGGCTTCCGCCGTTTGAAATAGTTGCCTGCACTGTAATATTGGGATGATCTTTTTGAAATTGGCTGACAAGCGGAGGAAGAAAAAAATTCCCAAGAGTGATGCTTGCGCCTACCCGCAAAATACCAAAGCTGTCCCAGTCCCGAAGCTCTCGATCCATGGCGTCGAAGGAATCCACGATATGCAGTGCCTGCGCATAAAGCTGATGGGCTGTTTCAGTGGGAGAAAGGCGTCTGTTCATGCGCTCAAACAGGCAGATACCATAATAATTTTCAATCTCATGAATCGCCCGAGTCACAGCCGGCTGCGTCATGTGCAGACTCTCGGCCGCTCGGGTAACATTTCGCATCTGGTAGACCTGGACAAATATTTTCATATGGCGGATTGTCACCGTGCTCACCCACTTTATATATCAAAAAAGATATGAATACTATAAAATAATAGCATTTTACACATGACTATGCAAGCCGTATG
>QKDF01000170.1 GCA_003245395.1 Clostridia bacterium | reverse complement strand
CCGCTGGGCTGTACCGGCGCCCGCCTGATCGTAACCCTTCTTCACAGTCTGGAGCGCACAGGCGGGCACTGTGGCTTGGCAACTTTGTGTATCGGCGGAGGCCAATCCATGGCTGCAATTATTGAGCGAGTTTAAAATTTGAAACGGAATCCATTTCAATATAAAAGGAGAAGATGCAGCGTGAATAACGAGCAGATCAAAACAGTGGTCGTGGTGGGTGCCGGTACGATGGGACGGCAGATCGCCATGAATACTGTTCTCAACGGCCACAGGCAAGGATACAAGGCAATCGTGTGCGACTCCTTCCCCGCCGCGGTGGACAGCGCGGAAGCATGGGCTGGAGACTACCTGCGGGAACGTGTCGCGAAAGGCCGGATCTCGCAGACACAAGCAGATCAGGCTGCCGGTGACCTGTCCTTTTCCAAAGAGGTAGACGCCGCTGTCGTACAGGCCGATCTTGTGATTGAGGCAATCATTGAAAATCCGGACGTCAAGCGCGAGCTGTTTGGACGGCTCGGCAAGCTCTGCAGGCCAGATACGGTTCTGGCGACAAACAGCTCCAACATTGTCAGCTCAAAGCTGGCCGATGTGACGGAACACCCCGAGCGGCTTCTGAATATTCACTATTTCAATCCGGCGTTGGTCATGCAGCTGGTAGAGATCGTCCGCGGCCCGCATACCGCCGAGGAAACCATCGAAAAAAGCAAAAGCATTCGCCTTGAACACCGGAAAAGTGCCCATTATTCTCAACAGGGAAATTGCGGGCTTTGTCGCCAACCGCATCAATGCCGCTGTCACGCGGGAAGCGTGCCTGCTTCTGGAAAAAGGCATCGCCTCTGTGGAGGACATCGATACGGCCTGCGAAAAGGGGCTGGGGTATCCGATGGGGCCCTTCCGCCTGATGGATCTGGCGGGGATCGATGTGAACTACTATGTCCGGTGGGATCGCTATGCAGAAAGCGGCGATGAAAATGACAAGCCCAGTCCTCTTGTCATTGAAAAATTTGAAAAGGGCGAATTCGGCCGAAAAACCGGAAAAGGGTAATATGATTATACGGAGAAGAAAAAATAAGTTTGAGTTTCCGTATATCCTTTTCGCTAACATTTTGAAATGCTCCTCTTTCATCTCAATGTTGGTAGTTTCGGACCTTCATATGGGAAGGAGAACTGCATGTTATTTCAGGTTCATCCGTTCATCAGCAGGCCGCTGTGTGGATGCCATGGTTGATTTTTCTGGGGAATCATAAAATACCTCGTGCAAACGGCCTCCCCGTACCGCGTATGCAGCGGCGTTCCGACATTGCAAAAGGGCCCTGTATCCTCACGGATACAGGGCCCTTTTGCCGCAGCCCGGGCTGCGAGTATGAGAATATGTCCATTCCGGACGGGAACTTTAACGTCGCAATCATTTCTGCTGCTCATGTCTGCTCAAAATAATTAAAATCAGCAGAGCTGAGATGATACCAATAATCCCTCCAAATAAAAATGGCGCATTAGAGCTGACATTATTCCACAATAGACCCGCTATGATGGATGACAGAAGCAGCCCTATCCCCTGAAGCATTCCATATAATCCAAGGACAGTTCCCTTCAGGCCGGGGGGCGAATTCTCTGCAACAAGCGCCCGCTCAGCCCCGCTGATCAGAGCGGTATATGCACCATATGCGGTAAACAGGATCAAGACAGCAGGTTTCGCAGCCAGAACTGCAAATCCAAGATAGACAAGACCATAAATCAGGTATCCCGGCACCAGAACACTGCTGCGCCCAAAACGATCAGACAGTTTGCCGAATGGAATAGCAAGCGCAGAAGCGGCCACGTTAAAAACCAAATACAACAAGATCACTTGTGATGCAGAAAACCCCCGCTGCTGCGCTTTTAAAAGTAAAAATGCATTCGATGAATTTCCAAGGCAGAAAATGAAAATAATTACAAGATATGCTCTTAACTTTCGGTCCAGCACAACCCCCTTCAGTGTGAGCTTTTCACATGCTGCGGCTTCGGACTTATCTTCACGGACGGCAAAAATAATCAGGATTCCAATGACTGCTGGAATAATGGAAAAAAGGAAAGCCTTATGAAACCCGAAATTTGTGACGATAAACAAATAAGCAAACAGAGCGCCAAGGGAAGATCCGGCCATATCCAGCATTTTATGCAGACCGAATGACCCGCCGAGCTTTTTGTCATTGCTTGACTGTGCCACAAGCGCGTCGCGCGGAGCGGTACGGATGCCTTTTCCGGTACGATCAATTACTCTTGCGGCTAAAACGCCGGGCCACGACGCAGCCAGGAGAAGGACAATCTTATAGATGACGGATGCAGAATAGCCCGTAAAGGCAAGCTGCTTTTTATTGTGGTACACATCTCCGATGTACCCACTGAATACCTTCAAAAGTGATGCGATGCTCTCGGCTATCCCCTCAATAATACCCACGATGGCAGGCGAGGCTCCCAGTGTGGCGGTCAGGAAGAGCGGAATCAGGGGATAGACCATCTCCGTGCTCATGTCCACAAACAGGCTGACAAGCCCCAGCAGCACGATATTGGACAAGACCTTTTCCTTTTTCATTTTGAATCCCTACGCTTTATCATTAAATTCATACACTCTGTCGCAGAAGTCGTCCAAACGCTCTGCGCATTCTTTCAGTACGGAGCTTGCTCTTCCCTGAAGTGATGAGCCGAAAGAATCCCTTCGGGCGATTTTTTTATACCATTGTTTCGATTTACCGAGTTCTTCT
>QKDF01000296.1 GCA_003245395.1 Clostridia bacterium | reverse complement strand
TCCCCGTTGCACTCAATCAGATCCAAAGGCACTGCGTCGCCGTCCCAAAGGTTTTCGGCGTCGGAAAAGAGGGCGAGGTCGTCGCCGAAATTCTTCAAAAAATCATTTCCCGTCCCGATGGGGATGCAGGTCATGGCGGCGTTGTCAAACCCGGCCAGACCGTTTGCAACCTCATGGGCCGTTCCGTCCCCGCCGCAGGCATATACCCGCAGCTTTTGACCGGTCAGCGCAGCCTGACGGGCCAGTTCCACGGCGTGGCCGGGACTCTGCGTCAACATACAGGCGCAGTCCAGCCCGTGATTTTTGCGCAGACTGTCCACCATGGCCAGCACCCGGGACGTCTGATTCCGGTGGCCGGCCTGGGGATTGACAATGAAAAGATGTTTCATGAGCGTTCCTCTGGTGTAAAAGAATGGGCCGCTTCAAAAGCGGAGTGTCTGGGGGACTGGATTTTCTGCGGGTGTCATTTCCCGTACTGAAACAGATCGCATTTGAGCATGCCGTTGTACAGCTTGCGCTTTTTATCTGCGCTGCGGCCAAAGCTGCGCTCAAACTCCGTGTGGGAGGAAAGCACCAGCACCCGCCACTTGGGCGGCAGGGTGCGGCAGGCGGCGCCAAAAATGCGGTATAGTTCCTCTGCGTCCTGCTTTTCCATCAGCCGCTCGCCATAGGGCGGATTGGTCACCAGCTGGCCGTATTCGCTGTCGCGGTGGAATTTTCCCGCGTCGGCCACTTCAAACCGGATGCAGTCCTCCACGCCCGCCAGCTCCGCGTTGTGCTGGGACAGCTCCACTGCGGCCGGGTCGATGTCACCGCCCCAGATGTCATAAGTGCCGTGGAATTCCTTGTCTTGCGCCTCTTCGGCGGCATCCAGCCACAGCTTGCTGTCCATGGACTTCCACCGCTGGGCGGCAAAGGAACGATCCAGTCCCGGCGCGCGGTTTTTGGCGATGAGCGCGGCTTCAATGGGGATGGTGCCCGAGCCGCAGAAGGGGTCGCAGAAAGGGTCTTTGCCCCGGTAGCGGGAAAGCGTCACCAGCGCGGCGGCCAGCGTCTCCCGCAGAGGAGCGGCCACGCCCTGGGCGCGGTAACCGCGCTTATAAAGTCCCTCGCCGGAGGTGTCCAGATACAGTGTGGCCACATCCTTGATGATGGCAAACTGAATCTGATAGCGGGTGCCGGTTTCCGGCAGAGTCTCCATGCCGTATTTTTCGCCCAGCCGCCGGGCTGCGGCCTTTTTCACAATGGCCTGGCAGGCGGGCACGGAGTGGAGTGCGGAATTGAGGGAATAGCCCTTGACGGGAAATTCTCCCTCCCGAGGGATAAACTGCTCCCAGGGCAGAGCCAGCACGCCCTGAAACAGGGCCTCAAAGTCCGGGGCGGGGAAGCTGCCCAGCTCCATCAGCACCCGGGCACCGCAGCGCAGGTTGAGGTTCAACCGGGCGATGTCGGCCATAGTTCCCTCGCAGTGAACCCGTCCGTTCTCCGCCTGAACATGAGCAAGTCCAAGTCGTTTCATTTCATCTGCCACCAGGCTTTCCAGCCCAAACAGGCAGGGCACTGTCAGCGTCATGGCCCGTGCCTCCTTTTTACAATTTTACAATTAATTTGCAGTTTTAAAAGTATATCAGAGTTTTATGGAGATTGCAATGAACCCGGAGAAAGTGGGCACAAATAACGGTGGTATTTTGCATCGGAGTGTGATAAAATAAAAGTACGCAGTATCGGGATATCCGATACGCGATACCGAAAGGAGGCGCAATGGATATGATGATTTGGCTGTGGCTGGGCGCCATTGTGGTCTTTGGCGTTGTGGAGGCACTCACTGCCGGGCTGGTGTCCATCTGGTTCGTGGCAGGGTCCGTTGCGGCACTGGCTGCGGCAATCGCCCAAATGTCCCAGACTATACAGGTGATGGTGTTTTTGGCGGTATCCGCAATTGCGCTGGCCGCCACCCGGCCTTTGATCCGCAAGTTTCTCCGCCGGAGGGCGGAACCGACCAATCTGGACCGGGTTTTGGGCGAAGTGGCAAGGGTGACGGAGACGGTGGACAATCGGAACTCCACCGGCGCCGTGTATGTGGACGGAAAGACCTGGACCGCTCGCAGCGCGGACGGAACCGTGATCCCCGCGGGGGAAGAAGTGTGCATTGAGAAAATGGAGGGCGTGAAGCTCTTTGTTAAATTATGTGAAAAGGCGGAGGTAAAAAAATGATTCCATTTGGAACGATTGCAGTCATTATTCTGGTGATCCTGATCCTGTTGGTCATTGTCTCCAACATTCATATTGTCCAGCAGTCCCGCGCCTATGTTGTGGAGCGTTTGGGCGCATTTTATACCGTGTGGAACGTGGGCCTGCACTTCAAGGTGCCGTTTATCATGCGGGTGGCCAAAAAGGTGTCCCTGAAAGAGCAGGTGGCGGATTTCGCACCTCAGCCCGTCATCACCAAGGACAATGTCACCATGCAGATTGACACCGTGATTTATTTTCAGATCACCGACCCCAAGCTGTATACTTACGGCGTGGAGCGGCCCATGAACGCCATTGAGAACCTGACCGCTACGACGCTGCGTAATATCATCGGCGATATGGAGCTGGATCAGTCCCTCACCTCCCGTGATACGATCAACACCCGTATGCGGGCCATTCTGGACGAGGCAACCGATCCCTGGGGCATCAAGGTCAACCGCGTGGAGCTGAAGAACATCATTCCGCCCAAGGAAATCCAGAACGCCATGGAAAAGCAGATGAAGGCCGAGCGT
>QKDF01000185.1 GCA_003245395.1 Clostridia bacterium | reverse complement strand
AGACAAAGGTTATTCAATGTTGATTTGCGTTCCACTTCCATCCCGGAGGCGGCCGCATAGGAAACGCGCCTCTGATAGGATCTGCCGGATGCTCTTTGCCGTAATCCAGGGCGAGTTTGTCAACAGCATTGCCTCGTTGAGCACACGCTGGAGCTGGTTGATATTCTGCGGCCAAGAATATTCCTCCAGCATACTGATCGCCTCCGGCTCCAGACCTACAATCTGCGTTCCGTTGGCTCGGTTTTGCCGGTGAGAGGATGGACAGATTGGGGATATCCCCGGTGCATTCCCGGAGCGGCGGCGGATGGATATCCACACAGCCGATGCGGGCTTTTACTGCGTCGCACCGATAGGCATTCTGCTTTTCTTCCGCGTGAGAAGAGCAAATCTCGTAGGTGAAGATTAGCCTGCTGCGCAGCATTTGCATCCTGCATTTTCAATCGCGAGTAGTAGTTGTACACCGTTACCACGTTATCAAATGCCTGGCTGATGCTCTCCGCGCCGGAGATCAACAGCATGGACTGAGTGCCCATCTGCTCCGCATAGGCCACAGAGACAGTATCTCCCACAATCAGGGAATAGTCGTCATCTTTGAGCATCTGCACCTTTTCTCGGACATCATTCCAGGAATCAATCACAAAAATATTATAATTATAGTGCAGAACCTCACAGAGCACCCGCGCCGATTTTGCAATGTTTTCGCATGCGATGATCCCCACTTTCATACGGCCTTATGTTTGACAGTTACAAAACATCTGCAGATTCACGCGTGTAAGCATAGAACTATAAAACTACACATCACGCGTAAGGCGCCAAAGTGTGGTACGGCTGATTCCCAGGCGTTTTGCGGCGGCGGTCTGGTTTCCTCCGGTTTCCTCCAGCACGCGGAAGGCCACATCCCGACTGATCTCGTCCAGCGTGCGGTTCAGGTCCAGCGGGGCGGCTGCGTTTTCCGCCCCTGTGGAAAATGCACCCACGTAGCGCTCTTTTTTCAGCAGGCTCCGGACACTCTCGGCGGTAATAATCTGCCCCTCGGCGGTGACTGCCAGTTCCCCGATGACACGGCGAAACTGGGTGTAGTTATGAGGCCAGGAGAAGCTTTTGAGCAGTTCGATAGCCTCCGGCTCCGCACCCACGATCTGCCGCGCCAGCTCCACGTTCAGGTGGCTCAACGACAGGTTTACCAGCGGCGGAATCCGGTCGGGCTGGCTACACAGCGGCGGCAGGTACAGCGACAGACAGCAAAGTTTGTCCATGATCTCTGCCCCTGCCAGCGTGATATACTCCCCTGACTGGCACACGCAGGAGAAAATCACCCGGTTACGCCGACAC
This sequence comes from Clostridia bacterium, assembly GCA_003245395.1. GTDB lineage: Bacteria > Bacillota > Clostridia > Oscillospirales > Oscillospiraceae > Oscillibacter. The sequence continues at coordinate 1,431 of QKDF01000185.1, read as the reverse complement.
ACCTCCATCTCCGACAGGGCTGCCAACAATTGCCCCCGCCGTTCGGCTGTCAACACATCCACGCTGGAGAAGTACAAGGTGTTTCCCTCGTCTGCTAGAGGCGAGTTGTGATGTTCCAGTAAAAACGCCCAGCTTTTTTCGTTGAGCAGGCTGCAGTTGACAGACACCAGAGGGTTATTCTTCAGAGCACTGCGCAGGTAGATTATGCTGATTATGGGCTCCTTTCCGGTGCCGTCTTCTCCGGCCACCATAATCGGCGCAGTGCTTTGATTCACACGAGCAATTTCTTCCTGCTGGTCGCCCACGGTGCCGGCAAAACTGAAAATGCTATTGTAGAATGCATCCTCTGCCTCTACGCTGGTGGAGAAACGGATCCCCATTTGGCCGGAGGGGATAGGGGACTTGCGAGCGGTAAAGAAAAATGCCACACAGGAAAGGCTCCCCGCCGTGATACGCTGCGCCCGGATGGAATAAAGCATTCCGTCCAGATTGCGGGTAATGCGCCGCCGTGTCTCCCCCTGGATCAGGGGGATTTCTCGGCGCAGCAGCTCTAGAATATCTTCCGCCGGTTCCTCCAGTGTAGAGAAAAACAGGCCGCCGTCGTCGAATACCACGGTCTGGCCGATCTGCCCCCGGATGACCTGGCGGAGGAACTGGTTTTCGTCTCGCAGGCGCTCCTGACTCCGGGCGAAGTCCAGCGTCCGTTCGAAGGCCTGACGAATGCTGTCCAGCCCTGATGTGATCAAAAACGAGTTCAGTCCCAGCCGCTTGGCCGTGGTGTTGGCAATCATGTCGCATCAAATGGCCTGGTAGCTTTCGCTCTGCAGACGGCGAAGGGTAGGCTCCACCATGTCGGCGGACTCGATGGTGAAGATATCCACGTCGTAACCCAGCAGATCACATAGAAGCCGGGCATTCTCGGTGATGTTGGCGAAGGAGACCATAGCCGTCCGACCGCTTACACCGTCCGCCAGCTTCACGGCGCACAGAATGTCGTACATAGAGACCTCAATCTCAATTACTGGCAGAGAGAGCTTGCGCAGCAATTTGGCTGTGCCGCCCCGAGAGATGACCGCGTCGTAATTGCCGTGAAAGTTGCTCCGGGCAATTTCCACGCCCTGCTCCAAATCACCCACAAATAGCGTCAGATCGATCTGCGGATAGTCCGCTGCCAATGAGGACATCAGAGTTTTCATTCCCTCGTAGGGCGCGATCCCCAGCACACGTAACCGCTTTTTCATAGGCTCCCCCCTCGTGTTTCGTATTTGAACCAACTATAGCAAATTCACAAAAATAATGCAATACTTTCTAGAAGTGGTTCAAAAATAAACAAAATAACTTTAAAAAATGATTGCGAACTGAATGACGGCCATGTAAAATAAGACAAAAGCAGTGGATACTTTCTAAGTTTTCTTGTTTACATGGCCGGTT
>QKDF01000162.1 GCA_003245395.1 Clostridia bacterium | reverse complement strand
CTGTTGGACGAGGTGTGGGGATTCGACTATTTCGGCGACAGCCGCACGGTGGACGTCCACATCAAGCGCCTGCGGGAAAAGGTGGAAAATATATCCGACCAGTGGGCGCTTAAAACCGTGTGGGGTGTGGGCTATAAATTTGAGGTTACCGGTTCCGGACGGCCGGAGAAGGCGTAAGTCATGAGGGGCCGACTCAAAGGATTATACTGGCGGCAGATGTTTGTCACCATGGGCACCGTGCTGCTGACGCTGGTGCTGCTGGGCGCATCCTACAGCGCGCTGGGCTATAACTATGCCCGCCAGGAAAAAGCTGCTGAAATGGAGACGCGGGCCCAGGCTGTGGCCCAGCTTTCTGCCGGATATCTGAGCAGTGGCCAGTTTTCCAGCCAGCAGGAACTTTCCACACTGGCTGCTTTCGCCGCCTCGGTATCCGACGTGGACTTTTTCATCTGTGATACACAGGGTCATGTGCTGCTGTCCACCGATTCGACGGTGGCCGGGAAAGTGGTGACGCTGCCCGCCGATCTGATGCAGCAGACGATACAGAAGGGAACCGCGTCCAGCCGTACAAAGCTGGACGGGCTTTATGCGAAGGCGCGGCTTTTGGTGGGGGTTCCCGTGAAGGATCAGGACGGGCAGGTTCTGGGCACGGCGTTTGCCGTATCGGACACCGCGGCTCTGGGCAATATGTGGCAGGGATTTATCGGACTGTTCCTTATGACGTCGTTCGTGGTCATGATGGTGGCGTTTATGGCCGCCTCCATTACCGCTATGCGCCAGGTGCAGCCCATTCGAGAGATGGTCAAGGCCACCCGCCGTTATGCGGAGGGGGACTTCGACATCCGTATGCGGGATTATGACCGGGGCGACGAAGTGGGCGAGTTGGCCGCCTCTTTCAACAATATGGCGGAATCCCTTCAGCAGACAGAGCGTCAGCGCAGAGAATTCATTGCCAACATCTCCCATGAGCTTAAGACGCCGATGACCACCATTGCCGGCTATACCGACGGCATTCTGGATGGAACCATTCCGCAGGAGAATGAACGGCCGTACCTGGAGATCATCGCCAACGAGAGCCGCCGCCTCAGCCGTCTGGTGCGCCGGATGCTGGACGTGTCCCAGCTGCAGGCCATTGATCCGCTTAAAAGCGGAAACCGGTTCGATATATGCGAGAGTATGCGGCGGGTGCTCATTTCCATGGAGAAGAAGATCAACGACCGCTGCCTGGACGTGGATGCCGACATTCCGGAGGAGTCGATCCTGGTCCGGGGCGACAACGACATGATCACGCAGGTGATTTACAACCTGCTGGAGAACGCTGCTAAGTTTGCAACGCCCGGGTCCACGCTGTATCTGGGTGTGACCACCCTGGACGGCAAGGCCAGAGTCACGGTCCGGAACTTGGGGGACACCATTCCGGCAGAGGAATTGCCGCTGCTGTTTGAGCGGTTCCACAAAAGCGACAAGTCCCGCAGTGAAGATAAGGACGGTGTGGGCCTGGGGCTTTACATTGTCAAAACAATTCTGGAACAGCACAAGGAAAAAATCAATGTGACCAGCGAAAACGGCGTTACCACATTTGCGTTTTCACTGGCTATGGAATGAGGTTGCACTTGGAAGAGATGAACGAGACGCGTGTCCCGGGCGAAGTCGTCGAATATTATGAGCATCCCATCTCCCGGGAAGTAGTGGAATACTATGTGCAGCCCCGCCTTCTGCCGGGGCGCAAACCGCCCAAAGCGGTGAAAAAGCGGTCCAAAAAGGGACTGTGGATTTTTCTGGCCTGCTGCGGACTGCTGGCGGCCGTGACAGCCGGCGTGCTGCTGTGGCAGGGGTCGCAGTCACAGCCGTCCTATGGAGGACACAGCTGGGAGGAAGAGCAGGATACTGTCTCCGATAAAGTCACCATTCCCACCTATCCCACCGGACAGGGGGCGCAGATGGGGCTCAATACCAGCCATGGGGAGAAACTGACCGCGCAGGAGATCTACGCCAAGGTAAATCCAGCGGTGGTGACCGTCATGGTTCAGATTCCCAACAGCGTCTCTGTGGGAACCGGCGTGATTTTTTCCTCGGACGGATATCTGCTGACCAATTATCATGTGGTGTCCGGCGGGACGGATTGTTCCGTGGTGCTGTCCACAGGAGTCAGCTATGAGGCCAAATACGTCGGTGGAGACAGCGGAAACGATATTGCCGTTTTGAAGGTGGATATGGAGAACCTGCCGGTTGCGGAAATCGGAGACTCCGACGGACTGGTGGTGGGCGACCAGGTCTATGCCATCGGAAATCCGCTGGGCGTGGAGCTGCGGGGTACGCTGACGGACGGCTTGGTCTCGGCGATCAACCGGGACGTGGAGGTTCAGGGACGGACGATGACCCTGATTCAGACCAACGCGGCGCTCAATGAGGGCAACTCCGGCGGCCCCCTGATCAATGCCTACGGTCAGGTGGTGGGCATCAACACCATTAAGATGATGTCCTCCTATTCCAGCATTGAGGGGCTGGGCTTCGCCCTGCCGATGGCCTCTGTACAGAAGATGGTCAACGACATTCTGACCACCGGAAAGGTGCAGCCCGAGCCGCTGATCGGCATCAGTGTCAGCCAGGTGGGAACCACGCTGTCGGACGGAACACCCGGAACCGAGGTTTTTGATGTGACGAAGGATTCTCCCGCGGGCCGTGCCGGACTCAAGACCGGAGATATCATTGTCTCGGCTGCCGGTACGCAGATTACCTCCAGCCGCGATCTGCTGCGGGTGCG
>QKDF01000236.1 GCA_003245395.1 Clostridia bacterium | reverse complement strand
CTGGAGCGAGGGCATGGTGTCCGAGGACCGTCTGGCCGATCCAAGCGATACAAGCCGCGTATCCGTGGTAATGGTCGGTATGTGGCGGGACGGATGTTCTACAGCTTTGCCCGCATGAATTCCGAGCAAATTGCAATTCACGCGGCGGAACTTGGCCTGACTTACTGGGAGAACGCGCTGGATGAGGCGCTGAACGGAGATTGGGGAGACGAATAAATGATCACAACAGATCAGATCCTGGACGCCATTAAGGCCAAATTGGAGACTCAGTTTCCCGGCGAACCGGTGTACATCAACAAAACCCCGAAAGACTTTGCCCGGCCCTGTAATTTGGTGGAGCTGCTCCGGATCCAGCTTGGAGATTTTACCCGCAACTCCATGGAGCTGCTGTTTACCATCCAGATCACGGACTTTGTTCCGGTAGACCGCTACTACAACTCGGATATGGCGCTGCTGGATGCCCGGACGATGACCATTGTGGGCGGAGTATTCGGGGACGGTTACATCAAGGTGGGTGACCGGGCCCCGAAGGTGGCCAGCTGCGCCACGGCACACAATTTTGACTACACGGAGACGACGGTGGTTCTCTCCTGCGGATTTGCCCGCAGCGAGTTCAATCCGTCGGCGGTGCTGCCCCTGATGGAGCAGCTGAATTTGAAATTTAAGGAGGCTACACAATGAGCCAGCTGACGATGCCCAGCATCAATATCAGCTTTCAGCAGGCCGCATCCACGGCCAGCGTGCGAAGCCAGAAGGGGACTGTGGCGCTGATCCTGCGGGATGCGGCACTGGCGGATAAAACCTATACCCTGACGGCTTCCTCTCAGATCCCGGCCACGATGGGTGCGGCGAACCAGACCGCCGTGAAGCGGGTTTTCCTCGGCTATGTCAACCCGCCCAAGAAGGTCCTGCTCTATGTTATGGACGCAGGCGTTGAAATTACGGACGGCTGCGCTGTCCTCACCTGGCTGTCCACGCAGTCCTTTGACTATCTGGCAGGCCCCGCAGATCTGACGGCCACGGAGGCCGGCGTAATCGCCACATGGGTGAAGGACCAGCGTGAGGAGAATTATGCCATTTACAAGGCCGTGCTTCCGAATCTGGCATCCGACAGCGAAGCTATCATTAACTTTGTCGGCTCCGGCATTAAGGTCGGGGCGGAAACGCTGGATGCGGCGGCGTACTGCGGACGCATGGCCGGATTGCTGGCCGGTACGCCCATGAAGATCTCTGCCACCTACGCGCCGGTGAGTGAAGCGGAGGACGTTACGCGGCTGACGAAAACGGCGCAGGACACCGCTGTGGGTGCCGGACAGTTTCTGCTATTTTGGGACGGCGAAAAGGTCAAGACCGGCCGGGCAGTGAACTCCCTGACCACCATCACCGAAAAAAGCGATCAGTGGAAGAAAATCAAGATTGTGGAACTGCTGGACATGGTGCAGCACGATATCCGGTCGGTGGCGCAGGATGATTACATCGGAAAATACCCCAACAACTACGCCAGCAAGCTGCTGTTGGTCACGGCGATCACGGACTATCTGTCTGGGCTGGGCAGTGATCAGCTGATAGAATCGGATTTCACCTGCGCCATCGACGTGGACGCGCAGGATGCCTGGCTGCAGGCACAGGGCACGGATACCAGCTCCATGTCGGAGCAGGAAATCAAGGAGGCCAATACCGGCACGCAGGTATTCCTGGCCATCACCATTACCCCCATCGACGCGATGGAGGATATCACCATCACCATTAGTCTGTAAGGGAGGCGCGAAAATGTCTGTTGAAAATGCAAGCCGGGTCATGAACGGCACCTGGGGCGCGCTGTGGGAAAACGGCAGCGAGATTGCCGAAGTCACGGCGTTCCAGGTCAAAGTGACCAAGACAAAGAGTGCCATCAACCAGTGCGGGCTGATGGCGGAGGATTCCAAGGTGACCAGCATCAAGTACAGCGGCTCCATGACCCTCAACAAGGTCTATACCCGGGGCGCGGACGATCTGGAGAACATTGTTCAGGGTCTGGATGTCCGCAAGACGCTTGTTGGAGAGCTGGCGGATCCGGATGCTGTCGGTGCGGAGCGGATTGCCTGCTATGGCGTCTCCTATGACGAGCAGACGCTGGCGGACTGGGCCGCCGCCAAGGCCGGAACGCTGACCATCCCGTTTACCTGCACCAGAGTGAAGTACCTGGATAAGGCGGAGGCGTAAGGATGGAAGAGCAGAAAAACGAAAATGTGCTGGATCTGCTGCTCCGCCCGGAAATCCCCGATGCGCGCAAGCAGCTGCCCACCGCCAAGTTTGAGGTGTCGCGGTTGAGTGCGCTGGCTGAGAAGCCGGTGATTTTTACGCTGCGCGGCCTGCCCTATAACAAGGTCCGGGCCGTGCAGGGCAAGGGCGATGATTACGCCGTGCATGTGGTGCTGGAGGGCTGTGTGGAGCCGAATTTCCGGGATGCCCGGCTGCTGGACGAGACACGGGGGCTTGTGACGCCTCCGGACGTGATCAAGGCAAAATTGACCTCGGGAGAAATCGACGAACTGTCCATTGAGGTCCAGAAGCTCTCCGGGTACTTGAAGCGGACGCTGCGTGAAGTAAAAAACGCCTAGAGGAGGGGAAAGACCCTGCTTTAGGACTGCTGTTCTATCTGTTCTCCGTGCATCACTGGACGGCCCGCGATCTGCGGGACCTCTATGAGACGGCGGACGGGTGGCAGGATCTGCTGCAGGTTTTCTCCTCCTACGAATGCGAGCTGCGGAACCGAAAATGAAAGCC
>QKDF01000022.1 GCA_003245395.1 Clostridia bacterium | reverse complement strand
GATCCTTATATATAATAGTGTCAGTCTTCGATCTTGACGAATTTGTCCGCCGTGGCGTGGCAGACGGGGCAGATGAAATCCGGGGGCAGCGTCTCGCTCTCGTGGATATAGCCGCACACGGTGCAGCGGAAGCCCTTGCCCTCCATCTGGCGGTAAACCGTGGCCTTGAGCGGGGTGGCCTTGCCGCGGTTCGTGTACTCCTGCAGTGTCAGAACCGTCGACCCGGAGGTGAGGATTTCGGCTTCCGTGGCCTCGCCCACCAGCAGGATGAAGTTGCCGATCTCCAGGCGATCCACGATCTTGCAGGAGATGCGGGAGGCCATGTGCTCGGTCAGATAGGGGTTGCCCGCCTCGTCGGTCTTCACGTCCATGCCCGCGAATTTATCCACGGCCCGGCCGGACTTATAACCGAACTGGTCGATCAGGCTGCCGGGGCAATCGCTTGCCAGCAGCGTCACGCAGAAGCTGCCCGCCGCTTCCACAGCGTGGCTGGTCTCGTTGTCCTTATTCACCGTGATGGTGAACTTGGCCGGGAACGATGAGGTGACCTGGTGGAACGAGTTGATGATGCAGCCGTGGAACTTTCCATCCGCCGCCGCGCCCAGCAGAGCCAGTGTGTAGTTCAGTTTTCCGTATGCTTTTGAATTCATAAAGGTGTGCTCCTTTCGTGATGCTTCCGCAGTCTTTGCGCTGTTGCATTGTTTTTATTATACCAAAATATTCCGAAAAAAGCTACCTGGAACACGGTAAAAAAAGATTTTTCATTTCACACTGGACAATTGCCGGTTTTGATAGTATACTTGCTAAAAACAATTCGATATTAATTTGTATTATGTCGAATATAAGCTAAATTTATTTTGAAGGAGTGGTCACCATGTCTGAAAGCTATGCGGGCAAAATCAACCGGAAGCTGGTCAAAAAGCGCCGGATTATCGCCGCCGCGGCGGGCCGGGAACCGGCGGATCTGGTCTTGAAAAACGCCGTGTATATCAACGTGTTTTCCAACGAGCTCTGCCGCGGGGACATCGCCGTGGCCGAGGGTCTGATCGTGGGCATGGGCACCTACTCCGGCAAGACGGAAGTGGATATGACGGGCAAGGTGGTTCTGCCCGGTTTTCTGGACGCCCACATCCATCTGGAAAGCTCGCTCGTCTCCCCCCGCGAGTTCGTGAAGGCTGTTCTGCCCCACGGCACCACCACCGTCATCACCGACCCCCATGAAATCGCCAACGTCATGGGCACCGACGGCATTGAATATATGCTCCAGGCCACGGAGGATCTGCCCGTAGACGTGCGGTTTATGCTCTCGTCCTGCGTGCCTGCCACGCCGCTGGACGAGGCCGGGGCCGTGCTGGACTACCGGGCCATCGACTCCTTCTATGACTACCCAAGAGTGCAGGGTTTGGCGGAGATGATGAACTATGTGGGCGTGATCAATAGCGACGACCAGGTGATTGAGAAAATCGTGGCCGCCCAGGCTCATCACAAGAAAATCGACGGCCACGCCCCCGGCCTGACGGGCAACGACCTCAACGCCTATATCGCGGCGGGGGTTTACTCCGATCACGAGTGCTACTCCCTGTCCGAGGCCATTGAAAAGCTCCAGCGCGGGCAGGTCATTATGATTCGTGAGGGCACCGCCGCCCACAATCTGGAGGCTCTCGTCCCTCTGCTGTGCAGCCAGTACGCCGACCGGTGCATGTTCTGCACCGACGACAAGCACCCCAGCGACCTTCTGGAGCGGGGGCATATCGACTTCATCATCCGCAAGGCCATCGCCCTGGGCGCAGACCCCATCACCGCCGTGAAGGTAGCCACCCACAACGCCGCCCGGTATTTCCTGCTCAACAACCGCGGCGCCATCGCGCCGGGATATCTGGCGGACTTCGTGGTGATCGACGACTTCTCCCGCTTCAACATCCAGGAGGTGTATAAGCGGGGTGTGCTGATGTTCGACGGGCAGCTGCGGGACTTCCCCGCGCCGGCCATCGACCCGTATCTGCAGGAGCTGGCCCACAACACGTTCCATGTGAACGCTCTGTCGGAGACGGATTTCCTGGAGGATCGCCCCCGGGGCGTCATCGGCATCGTCCCCGGCGAGATCACCTCCACCGACTGCGGCTATGCCACAAAAGTGGACGCGGAGAACGACATCCTGAAAATCGCCGTCATCGAGCGCCACCGCGGCACCGGCCACATCGGCGTGGGCTATCTCCACGGCTACGGCCTGCGCCGGGGCGCTGTCGCCACCAGCATCTCCCACGACTCACACAACATCATCGTGGTGGGCACCAGCGAAGCCGAGATGGCCTTTGCGGCCAACCGGGTGGTGGAATTGGGCGGCGGCATCGTGGTCTCGGAGGGCGAAACCGTGCTGGGCGAAGTGCCCCTGTCCATCGCCGGTATCATGAGCGACGATACTCTGGTCAACGTGAACACCGCTCTGGAAGCCGCCAAGGAACACGCCTTCTCCCTGGGCGTCTGCCGGGATATCGACCCCTTCATGACGCTGAGCTTCATGTCCCTGCCTGTCATCCCCACCCTGCGTCTGACCACCCGGGGCGTGTTCGACGTGGCCAACCAGAAATACGTGTAATCCATCGCGGATTCCGGCCATCCCAGGCGGAGCGGCAGTCGCCGCATTCCTCTTCGATTCCGCCGAACCGGGCGTTTCCTCTCTCCAGACGTGTCTTTACACCGTAGACTTTTCATAAATTCTGTCTTCCCGTGATAGAATTGCTAAATATATCCAGGCGTCCCTGCATTTGGCAGG
>QKDF01000053.1 GCA_003245395.1 Clostridia bacterium | reverse complement strand
CGTGTTCGGGAACAAAACCGGCGTGCAGAGCATGGCCAGCGACATATGCAGCACCAGGGTGATCTCCCCGCATAACCTTGGCTTCGTTAGAAGTTTCCCGTTCAATCGCGGTATTTGCTTTCCAGGCAGCAGCAAATGTATAGCGCCGTTCCCTGCTCCCCAAAAAGAGACGCGGCTTTAAAGCCGCGTCTCTGATCTTTCTCCGCGGGTCCCGGAAAGGCTGTCACCGACGGCCTCCGCCGCCTCCAAAGGAGCCGCCGCCGAAACCTCCACGGCCTCCGCCGCCTCCGAAGGAGCCGCCGCCGAAGCCTCCACGGCCTCCGCCGCCTCCGAAGGAGCCGCCGCCGAAGCCTCCACGGCCTCCACCGCCCCCGAAGGAGCCGCCGCCGAAGCCTCCACGGCCTCCGCCGCCCCCGAAGGAACCGCCGCCAAAACCACCGCCGAAGAAACCGCCACCGCCAAAACCCCCGGGGCCAAAGCCACCGCGCCCTCTGGGCGGACGGTTGCGCGGCGGGCGATTACGGGGAGGTCTGGGCGCCCGGTATCTGCGGGGCCGCCCCCAGAACACGGGGTAGTACATCACAGTGGGAATCCCCATGCCGGGACGCATATAGCGCCGACGATAGCGATTGTACCGCATCCGATCCAGCAGCACCCACAAAATCAGCAGTATAATCAACATCATAAAGATGCCGCCGATCATGGACGATGCCGCAGGCTCCACATACCCTTCGGTCTGCGTGGCGTAGCCCGTAGAGTTGGAGTAGTTCTTCGCAACTGCGGGGATATAGTTCTCTTTCACCGTGACACCGTAGCCGCTGGCCAGATAATCTGTCAGCGCATCAAAGGTTCCCCGGACAGCTCCGTCGTAATCCTTGGCTACAAAACTGTCTTCCATGTTGTTGTTGACAATGGACCAGATGGAGTTGCTCTCGGAGCTGGAAAAGCCGCTGCCCCAGGCCACATAATAGTCCCCGCCCGGCTGGCCGTTATAGTAATTGTCCAGGGCCAGCAGCAGCAAAATGCCGTTGTTGCGCTCCTTGGACCCCACGCCCAGACGGTTAAACTCCTGCTCGGCATAGGCATCAATGTCCGTATCCCCGGTGGATGAGATCACCTCCACGGCGATCTGTGCGCCGGTCTGGGCAAACAGCGACGCGTTGATGGCATCAATATGGGAAGCGGTATCCGAAGAGATTGTGTTCGTTTTGTCGATGACATAGGTATAGCTGCCCACGATGGACGTGGACGCCTCTGAACCGGAAGCTGGCTTTTTCGCCTGTCCGATTGCCACGGCACCCACCAGCGCCAGCACCATCACCAATGCCGCAACGGAGCGTCTTTGATAAAACTTCATAATCCTCCTGCTTCTTTCAGTTCCGCAGTTCCATCAGCTTCTGCTTAAGCTCGCCTTCGATGCGGCCCAGCTCCACCTCGGCGGCTCTGCGCTTGGCGGCGCCGTCCCGCTGGATGTTGAGCACCTCGTCCAAAGTGGAGATCAGCTGCTGGTTCGTGTGCTGGAGCGTCTCGATGTCCACCACGCTGCGCTCGGCCTCCTTAGCCGTGGCGATGGTGCCCATCTTGAGCATATCCGCGTTCTTTTTGAGCAGCTCGTTGGTCATGTTGGTGACCGCCGTCTGGGCGGCCGTGGCCTGCCGGGAGTGCTCCAGGCCCAGAGCCAGCACCATCTGGGATTTCCACAGAGGGATGGTGTTGACCAGAGAGGACTGGATCTTCTCCACCATCAGGGTGTCATTGTTCTGCAGCAGGCGGGTCTGGGGGCCCATCTGGATGGAAATTATCCGGGTCAGCTCCAGGTCATGGATCTTCTTTTCAAACCGGTCGCACATCTGCACCAGGTCGTTGTAGCGCTGTGCGTCCTCCTGGGCGCCGGAGGTTTCCGCCTTTTTGCGCAGCTCCTCCAGATCGCCGGCGCGGACCTCGTTGAGCCGCTTCTTGCCCGCCAGAATGTACATGGTCAGTTCCTTGTAATATTTCAGGTTCAGCTCATACATCTGGTCCAGCATGGCCACGTCCTTCATCAGCGTCACCTGATGCTGCTCCAGCTCACGGGAGATCTTATCCACGTTGACCTCCACCTTGGAATACTGCGCCTTCATGGTCTCCAGCTTGTTGCCCGCCTTTTTGAACAGACCGGCGAAACCCTTTTTCTCCTCGTCCTCGCCGAAGCCCTTGAGCTCCACCACCAGTTCGGACAGCGATTTGCCCACCTCGCCCAAATCCTTCGTCTTGACCGAGTTCAGGGCGTTTTCCGAAAAGCCGGCGATGTTCTTTTGTGCCGCCGCACCGTACTGCAGAATAAGATTGGAGTCGGACAGGTTGATTTTCTTGGAAAACTCGTCCACGGCCTTCTTCTCCTCGTCGTTGAGCAGCCGCTCGTCCATATCCACAGGGGTGATCTGCGGCTTGGCAGCCTCGGGCGCGGGGGCAGCGGGAGCGGTGGGTTCCAGCGTCAGCTCCGGCGCTGCCACGGCCGCAGCGGCGGCGGTAGGTTCCAGTGTCAGCTCCGGTGTACTATTTTCGGTCATATTCATACGTCCTTTCGTTCGTTATGTCACTTACAGATCCAGCTTGATATCGTCGGACTTGGGACTTGTCTGCGCGTGGAGCTGATCTCCCGTCAGACCTTCTCTGGCCATCATGGTCTCCAGCACCGTAATGTCGGAGGAGATGTCCAGGTTCTCCGTACCGAACAAGCCGTCGAGCTGCTTTTCAAAGGCGGCCACGATGGTGCGCATCATTCCTTCCACCTTGGCAAGCATCGAGTCGATATTCTCCCCGGACACACCTGCGGAGCTGGCCCGGTCATAGGCGTTGAGCAGCTTGAGGGTCGTAGGCAGATAGTAGTCCATAAATTTGCGGATCTGGGACAGCTTCTCCGGATTTTCCTTTACAAAGGCAAAGATCTTCTCGGACACCTGCTCCAGGCGGACGATATCGGCAGAGATGTCCGGGTCGGCGATGTTGTCGTCCAGGCGCTTCATCTCGGCGATGGCCAGACGTCCGTCCTTGAGTGCCTTATCTAATTCGGCGTTTCCGGTGGGCTTCTCCTCTTCCTTCTTTACTTCGGCGGGTTTTGCTGCCTGTACGGCGGCTCCCTTGCAGATCAGATTTGCCACCGTAAACGCACACACGGCGGCCACAGCCAGCAGAACAAAGTGCAGCGGCTGGTACAGCGGAAAGATCAGCGCATAAGCAAGGGCAGTTACGGCCACGGCGTAAAACGGCGCCACCGGTTTGCGGACAGTCATAGACGGGTCTCCTTTCGCCTTCTCGTTACAGAATTTTACGATTTACAGTCTAATATTATACTCCCCCACCGTCTGCTGGGTCAAGGGAAAGCCCCCCGAATCCGTGCCGTTCGGGGGGCTTTTTACAAACTATTCACATGCTCACGCGCCCGGAAGCCCGATCAGTCCGGTGGAAGGGTCCCGGAACAGCTCCAGCGCTGGCGGGCGGTACGTCCATAAGACGAACAAAAATGCCAGCAGCCACAGCGCCGTCAGACCCGCCACCTGCTGCCACCCGGAGGTATAGCGGCCTACGCTCAGCAGGTGTCCGTCCAGCAGGAAGGCCGCCGCCGTGGAAACCAGAAATACGGCGATGTCCGCCCAGAGGTAATGCTGCCCAACCACGCCGGTATACGTGTAGTACAGTACGGGAATCAACACCGTGCCCAAAAATATGGACAATCCGCGGGATGCCAGAAAATTCCGCTCATCGCGGAACCAAACCTGTACCATGGTCAGAACCAAAAGCGGGAAAAACAACAGCTTCATGTGCTCCCACACCGATTCGTTCACCGGAGAAAAGGCCGCAACGATTCGGTTTTTCCCCGTCCAGTCCCAAAGATAGTGCAGCACCGTTCCGGCCGCCGCCGTCCATAAAAATCCGATGAATTCCGTCCATATCAGCCGCCGTCGTCCCATGCCGCCGCCCCCTTTTCCTGGTAAATCACAGTGTATGCACAGGGCGGCAAATTATTCGCTCAGGCCGGATAAACCGGTACAACCACGGACTTCAAAGCGTCTGTCACCGGGAACGAGTTCCCCGTCAGGCGCTCCACATCCCCGGTGGGCCACAGGCGCAGGAAATCCTCCAGTCCTCCCACTGCCTCCAGGCCGTAAGGGGCATGGCGGTAGTGCATCGGCACCACACAGCGGGGGCGCAGCATATCGCACACGGCCTTGGCGCCCACGGCATCCACGGTGTACGTCCCTCCGACAGGGATCAACAGTACATCGCACCGCCCGATGGCCGCCGCCTGCTCCGGTGAGAGCTGATGGCCCAAATCGCCCACATGACACACCCGGACGCCGCCGGCGTTGAAGACACGGATGACGATTTCTCCCCGCTTCGCCCCCTGTTCCTCATCGTGGAACGCGGAGATCTCTTCTACAGTGAACGGGCTCTCTCCGCCGGGGACAAGGGTAACCCCCTCCCGGTAGGCATGGTCAAAGTGTTCATGGCTGCAATAGAGCGCGTTGGCCTCCACCGCCAGCGGCGGATAGCCCGGTACGCGGGTATACGGGTCTGTCACCACACGGTATCCGTCCTGCTCCAGCAGGAAGCAGGCGTGTCCCAGCCAGGTAATTTTCATCGTTTGCACCTCCTGAATCCATAAAAGTCCTTTTGTCTCTATTTTACCACAGATGCAATGAGGTGCAATCACTTTTCCGTCTTTTCCTCTGTTTTTCCGGACGGAACTGCGGACTGAAGTTTCTTTTTCCGAATGCTGCCCTGATACCGGATACCGGCCGCTGTCGCTACAACGGCCAACAGCAAAATCCAGGGCCAGCCGTAGGCAATGAAGAACGCCACGCTCTCCAGGACGGACGTAAAGTTCTTCCATCCGGAGGCAAACGCCGCACTCACCCGTCCGGCAAAACCTATGGTCGGCTCCTCCACGTTGCTGAGCTTGTAAACCTCGTTCAGAGAGATGGTCACGGTGGAATCATTCACCTGAGAATCATAGTGCTGCAGCGTGCCGCTGAGGTTGTCGATGGTCTGCTCCGTGTCGCTGATAGCGGACTCCAGCGTGATGATGTCCTCCATCTTTTCCGCCTTGGCCAGCAAGGCCTGCAGGCGCTCCAGCTTGGTCTGCTGGGTTTTCAGCCGACCCTGGGTGTCGTAGTAATTCTCGCTGACATCCTGGGCATTGGAGGACTGGCTGAGCACATGGCACAGCGCGCCTGCCTCGGACAAAAAGGCGTCCAGATTTTCCGCCGGAACCCGCACGGTATAGTCTGCGGAGCGATAGCCGCCGCCGGCGTCCTGAATGCTTGTGCTCTCAAAATAGCCTTTGGACTTGGCCACCAGTTCGTTTAAGCTGGCCGTCACGCCGTCAAAGTCCGTGGTCTCCAGCCGCAGCTGTGCAGTACGGATCAGCTTGGTGCCGTTTTCGGGCTGGGTGGTGCCCTCCTGCGTCTGTCCTTTGCTGTCCACGGGTGCATAACTCATATCCGTGCCCCCGCCGTAGCTGGCCGTGTCCGCTTCTCCCGTCTGGGCACTTGATGCCGTCTCCGACGCAGACATGGACGCGCCGCATCCCGCCAGCAGAAACGCAATCAGCAGTAGCGCAAGCGCAGACTTCCATCCTCTTCGCTTCATCCCTGTGTCCTCCTTTTCATTTTCATTTTATCTTATCAATTTCGGTTACTGTAAAGACGTCACATCCCGAGAAAAAGTTCCCTCGCGCCGATAAATTGAATTCTCCTGCTGTTTTGTTTGCGTTCCGCGGCGATCTGCTGTAAAATAATAAGCTGTGTGAAGTGGCCGTGCAAAAGGCGGCCTGTATTGAGAAGAAACATCAATTTGGGAGGCATACATATGACATATCAGGAAGTTTTGGAAAGCGCGCGCAAATGCAGCGGTCCGTACTGCAAAGCCTGTCCCGTATGCAACGGAATGGCATGTAAAAACGCCATCCCCGGCCCCGGCGCCAAGGGACTGGGCACTGGTTTCATCCGTAACTATCAGAAGTGGCAGGAGCTGTGCGTAAACATGGACACCATCTGCGAAAACAAACCCGCAGACACCACTGCCAAGCTGTTTGGCCGGGAATTCGCCCTGCCCATCTTTGCCGGCCCGGTGGGCGCCCTGACGCTGCACTACGGCGACAAGTACGACGACAAGGCCTATAACGACATTCTGGTCACCGCCTGCGCCGAAAACGGCATTGCCGCCTTCACCGGCGACGGCACCGATCCCTCCGTGATGGCGGGTGCTGTCGCAGCCACAGCCAAAAACGGCGGCGTGGGCGTGCCCACCATCAAGCCCTGGAACATGGAACTGATCCATGAAAAGGTGAATGCCGCCAAGAGTGCCGGCGCTTTCGCCATCGCCATGGACATCGACGCCGCCGGACTGCCCTTCCTGAAAAATATGCAGCCGCCTGCGGGCAGCAAGTCCGTGGATGAACTCAAGCAGATCGCCGCTTGGGCGGAGGTGCCCTTCATCCTCAAGGGCATCATGACCGTGGAGGGTGCCAAAAAGGCGCTGGAGGCCGGCGCCAGCGGCATCGTGGTCTCCAATCACGGCGGGCGCGTGTTGGATCAGTGTCCTGGCACGGCCGAAGTTCTGCCCGCCATTGTGGACGCCGTAGGCGGAAAGATGACCGTCCTGGTGGACGGCGGCATCCGTACCGGCATGGACGTGTTCAAGGCCCTGGCCCTGGGCGCGGATGGCGTGCTGATCTGCCGCCCGTTTGTCACCATGGCGCTGGGCGCCGCAGCCGAGGGCATCAAGATCTACACCGACAAACTGAAAGCCGAGCTGTCCGATACCATGGCCATGTGCGGAGCTCACTCTCTGGCGGACATCAATCGCTCCATGCTGTTCGGATACTGAGCCGGCGGCGTAACCCCCGTTCCGAGCCACCGCGCAACCATGCCCTCTAACGGATACCAGACCGGCGCGCAGAAGTCCGTCACGTACTCAATGCAGGCTTCGCCGATCTCCATGGCGTGGCAGTGCATGCAGGGCAATGTGATTTCCCCTGTTCCCTGCCGTGAAAGCGGCATACTGTCTTTATCGGAAAAACAGCGCCGCTTGTAATACAAAGCACCCTGACGGTCCCCCGGGCAGCCGGGGGTCTGTCTTTTGAAGGAAGATGAAACATGACTGACAAAAAAACCGCCGTCCGAGGCATTGTGTGCACCACGGTCGGCGGCATATTCTGGGGCTTCTCGGGCACCTGCGGGCAGTATCTTTTCTCCCACTTCGGCGTCAGCTCTCTGTGGCTGACCTGCATCCGCCTGCTCTCTTCCGGCATCATTCTGACACTGCTGGCCCTGCCGAAGCACCACACAGCCATGCGGGCTATTTTGAAGGAACGCCGCGATGTGCTGGAACTGATTTTCTATGGTATCTGCGGGCTTTTACTGTGCCAGTTTTCCTACATGACCGCCATCTCCTATTCCAACGCAGGTACCACCACGGTGCTACAGAACCTGAGTTTAATTTTTATCATGCTGGTTACTTGCCTGCACACCCGGCGATGGCCCAACCGTCTGGAAACCGTGTCCCTGGTGCTGGCGTTCTCCGGTACGTACATCCTTGCCACTGGCGGTGATCCTGCACATCTGGCCATCTCTCCGTTTGGGCTGTTCTGGGGCATCACCACCGGAGTGGCTGTCACGATCTACTCCATTCTCCCGCGCCGCCTGCTGCCCAAGTGGGGGCCTGAAGTCGTCACGGGATTTGGCATGCTCATCGGCGGCGTGCTTGTGAATCTGGCCAGCCGCAGCTGGCAGTTTTCCGTACATCTGCCCATTCAGGGATGGCTGGCCATAACAGCCATCATATTGCTGGGGACGGTGCTGTCATTTTCTCTGTTCATGCAGGGCGTGGCGGACATCGGGCCGGTGAAATCCTCCATGCTGGCCGCCACGGAACCCGTATCCGCCACCGTTTTCTCCGCTCTGTGGCTGCACACTTCCTTTTCCCTCTCCGATCTGATCGGATTCATTCTGATCCTGACCACCATCTTTCTGCTGGCCAAGGAATCTTCCAAATGAAGGAGGCTTTCTTTCATGTACGATGAGTTGACAGAGATCGATATTCAGAAAATGAAAGAGGAGATCGATTATCGAACCCGCGTGCTGCGTCCCAAGTTGATTGAAGATGTACAGACGGCCCGCGGCTTCGGCGACCTGAGTGAAAACTTTGAATACAAGTGTGCCAAGCGGGATAAAAACCGCAACGACAGCCGTATCCGGTATTTGGAGCGCATGATTCGCACCGCAAAAGTCATCTCCGCCAAAGCAGAGGAGGGTGCGGTCGGACTGTTCGACACCGTGGTCATTCTCCCGGAGCCTACGGGTAAACCCCAAACCATCCGCCTGGTGACGACGCTGCGTCAGGATGCTCTTAAAGGTCTCATCAGCAAGGAATCCCCCGTGGGCAAGGCCGTTCTGGGCCGCCGGGCCGGAGACCGAGTCACGGTGGATTTGGGAGAAGGACGGAGCTACTCCCTCACCATTGTCTCCATCGAAAAGGGGACGGACGATGCCTCCCTGGACATCAATGGATATTGACAATCTTCGCGTAATACAGCCCCCCGCCCGCTTCATTCTTTGAAGCAGGCGGGGGGCTCATTGCGCTGTTGAAAAAGCGGATGCTCGTTTGGCCGCTCCTGTTACCGTCCGCAGCGAACCGCAATGGCGGCACTTATCAGTTCCGCCGTGCCAGGTCCAAACCGATTTAGGTTCTGTCGGAACCGCGCGTCTTCCACATACATTTGTCCAAGCCCCGCAAGGATTTCCTCGGAGCAGGGATAGTAATGGGTATCAATGAACATCCGCCAAGCCTCCAACGCCGCCTGTACCGCCGGGTCGGCTGGATCGGTGCATACCATGGCCGCAAAACGGCAGAAAATGGCATTCATCTCCTCCATCAATTCCGCCTGTTCCTCCTGCGTGCGGCCCTGGTCTCTCCGCTGACTCTCCTTCCATGCGTCCGTGTTCCCCCAGCGGGCTTTCGCCTCCGCGGCATACTCCGCTCGGGCCCGGTCTGCGTCTTTTGTATCAAATCCTTTAAAATCCATCGTCTTGTCTCCTTTTAAATGCGAGTCCAGCGATGCCAGCAGCTTGTCCAGCCGCTCCCGCTCCAGGAGCAGCAGCTGTCTTTGCCGCCGCAGCGCCTGCTGCGCGTCATAGTCCGGCGAGGACAAAATTTCTCCGATCTCCCGCAGGGGAAATCCCAGCTCCCGGAAGAACAGGATCTGCCACAGCCGCCGGACGGACGCGTCCCCATACCGGCGGTAGCCGTTTTCCTCCACCTGCTCCGGCCGGAGCAGGTCAATGCGGTCATAGTAGTGCAGTGTGCGTACGCTCACACCGCACAGGGCCGCCATCTCCCCCACTGTCATATCGCTCATGTCCTCACCTCAGTTGTTACCATATACTATGACGTAACGTCAGAGTCAAGCAAAATTTTTGCGCGCCGGTTTTTTCTCCGGCGCGCAGGCTTTTATTCGGTCAAAGACGCATCCCAACCGTGCGCATGACCTCCTCCACCTGCTCGGCAGTGGCGTCCTCGCCCTCACGACTGACCACAATTACGTCGGCGTACCGGGCATACAATGCCTCCCGGCGAAGGTATATCTCCCGGATATCCATCCCCTGCGGGGCGGCGATCCCGCGGTCCCACAGATCATCCGGCATGCGCTGCTCAATTTCCCGCAAGGGGGTTTCCAGCCACACCGCCACGCCGCTGCGCTTGAGGTTTTCCATCGCTCCTTCGGAGAGCACCATGCTGCCGCCTGTGGCAATGACGGTATCGTGCAGTTCCAAGCTCTCGCCTACGCTGCCCTCCAGCGCTACAAAACCGTCCACGCCCATATTCTCCAGAAGCTCCTTGAGCGTTTTGCCGGTACGCTGACGGATCACGTCGTCCACATCCACAAACGAATAGCCCAGTCGTCCCGCCAGCGCCTGCCCCACTGCGCTCTTTCCCGTACCGGGCATCCCGATCAGAACGATATTTTTCACGTATAGCTCCTCACAGTCCGTTTACAATATTGTCAGGGCGATGTCCGTCCGCTACCCGCTCCACATTGCGCCACATATGCAGATGCGCCCGGCGGAAGCTGGCCGCGGTAATACCACCCAGGTGAGGCGAAAATACCAGCCGGTTGCAATACGGCTCCGGCAGGCGTGTCAGAGGATGATCCGCCGGCACCGGTTCTGGAGAGAGCACGTCCAGGCCTGCCCCTGCCAGATGGCCCGAGAGGATGGCGTCTTTGAGCGCTTCATTGTCCACCAGATCTCCCCGTGCGGTGTTGATCAAGTAAGAGCCGTTTTTCATGGCGCTGAAAAAGGCCGCATCCGCCAATCCCCGGGTCTGAGCGTTGACGGCGCAGTGCAGGCTGAGAATATCGCACCGGGCCAGCAGTTCTTCTTTGGGCAGATATGTGGCGTGATACAGTTCCTCTTCCTGCGTGGGGCGGCGGGTGCGGGAGGTATAGTACACCTCGCAGCCGAA
>QKDF01000255.1 GCA_003245395.1 Clostridia bacterium | reverse complement strand
GGAATATCAACGACATCTATACGCCCAGCCAGCTGGTGAAGGAAGGCAAGCTGGTGCAGAAGGAGAACGGGCAGTATGTCGCGCCCAGCCACTCCAAATCCCACAAGGCAAAGTAAGGCCGATAACGGTGAACGATGAAGGGGGGGGCAGTCCAACAGGACTGCCCCCCCCTTGTTTTTACGCAGGAAAGTTCAGAGAATGTTTTGCATGGATGAGCGGCCTTTGGAGGGTAGTGTCAAGAATTATGCGCAAAAAGGTTTGCAGCGCTCTGATAGAATGGAGTTACCTGGCAATGGAGGCGTCGTCGAGGGCTGCCTCCAGATGCTTCTTATTCATGTACTTCTTGTTGCCCCATTGGGTTCCTGCGACATGCCGCAGGCGGGCGCAGACCAGCATGAGGGCCGAGTTTCCATCAGGGAAACAGCCTACCACGCGGGTGCGCCTGCGGATCTCCCGGTTAAGCCGCTCAATGACATTGTTGGTTCGGATGCGAGTCCAATGCTCAGATGGAAAATCCCCATAGGTCAGAGTTTCTTCCACACCGTCTTCAATTTTCTTGGCGGCCTCCTTCAGCTTCATGGCGTAGAGCGCTGCAACCACCGTCTTGGCCTTTTCTCTGGCCGCTTTTTTACTCTCTTGGGCGTGGATCACCTTGAGCATCTTAGCCACCAGCTTGATTTTGGACCTGGGAACAACTGAAAAGATATTACGGTAGAAGTGGACCACACAGCGCTGGTACTTTGCATCTGGAAACACTTCTCCTACAGCCTCCAGCATCCCCAGGCATTTGTCCCCAACGACAAGCTTTACCCCATTCAGGCCGCGGCCTCTGAGCCATTGGAAAAAGCTGATCCAGCTCGCCTTGTCCTCTTTCATTCCCTCGGCAGCGCCGAGGACTTCACGGTACCCGTCCTCATTGACCGCTATCGCGACCAGGATGGCCACATTCTCATATTCTCCGCCCCAATTGCGGCGCAAGTAGATGCCATCCACATAGACATATGGATACCGCCCGCCCTAAAGCGGTCGGTTGCGCCAGTCCTCGATGTTGATATAGGCTTTCTTGTTCAGCTCGCTGATGGTGGATGGAGAGACCTTGCTGCCCCAGAGAGCCTCCGTAATATCTTCCACACGGCGAACAGAAACGCCGGCGAGATACATCTCGATGAGTGCTTCTTCCACACTGCTTTCCCTGCGACGATACCGCTCAATAATGGCAGTTTCAAAAGTAATTCCTTTGAGCCGCGGTACATTGAGCGTGACGTCGCCGGAGGTAGTGCTGAGATTACGGCTGTAATGGCCGCTGCGGTAGCCCTGGCGTTCCTCACTACGCTCGTACCGCGACGCCTGTGTCAGGTTCTCAGCCTCGGCTTCCAGCAATCCGTTGAGCGTCTCTTCCACGCTGCCTCGGACCAGTTCTTTAATCTGCCCCTTGATTACTTCCTCATTTAACTGTACAATTTTCTCGGACATGGTTTGCTGTCTCCTTTCAGAATGGTGTATCGCAACTCCATTCTCTCAGAGACTGCAAACCTTGTCTCTTTTCATGCCTTTTTCAATTTGCGCAACTTATTCTACCTTATCCTTTGGAGACGGCGCAACATTACCGATGCAAAATATCTTGACAAATTCGGCAAGGATGACGGACAAAAAAGCAGCCGCTTGTACGGCTGCTTTTTTATTCAGGATAAAAACCGCGCCTGGAGGGGTGAAAGGCTCATTTGGCTTTCATGCTCTCAATCAGGTCCTGGGAGCGGCCTGCTCGCAGCAGATAGCTGTCCGCACTATGTCCCAGTAGTGCCAGTGCCTTGCGGGAAATCGCCATCATCTTGACCACGTCGATGCCGGTGTGAATTTCGGACTCCTCACACATGTGCAGTACGTCTTCTGTGGAGACATTTCCTGCCGCGCCCGGCACGAAGGGACATCCGCCGTATCCGCCAAAGGAAGTGTCGAACTGGGTCATACCGGCTTCCATGGCAGCGATGATGTTGGCGACCGCCATACCCCGGGTATTGTGGAAGTGCAGCCACCAGGAGACCGTGGGGAATTTCGTGCGCACATGATTGCACATTTCATTTACCTGCGTGGGGACGGCCATACCGGAAGCGTCCGACAGAGAAATTTCATGGATTCCCACGTCCAGATATGCGTCGATGATCGCATCCACGTCGCTCTGGGGAAGCCGTCCCTCCCAGGGGGAGCCGAAAGGCATGGAAATAGAGCCGGAAATTTCAATTCCGTTGTCCTGCGCGGCTTTCACGCAGTCTACAAAACCGGCCATACTTTCTTCAGGAGTCATATTCAGGTTCCGCAGGTTGTGCTCCCGGCTGGCGGAGACATTCAGCTTAACTTTTTTACATCTGCAATCCGCGGCGCGTTGCACACCCCGAAGATTGGGGATCAGCGCACGAAACTCTACGTTAGAAAACTGCCCGTCCAGCGCATGAAACAGCGCGTCTGTATCGGCCATCTGCGGGACCCACTTGGGGTTCATGAACGAACCCACCTCAATCACCGGGACTCCGGCGTCCACCAGATCCCGGATCAGAGAGATTTTATCCTCAGTGGCCAAAAGGGTCTTTTCGTTTTGCAGGCCGTCCCGTAGGCCGACTTCGCAGATCGTGATTTCTTCAGGCAAGTGCATCATTTTAATCTCATCCTTCCTATAGCCCCACACGAACGGCTTTTTGTGTGAAAAGCAGACTGTGGTGCATAAACAGATCGAAATCTGTTCAATACTTACAATTATAATATCCCCATTTCCTGAATTATTCCAATGCAA
>QKDF01000089.1 GCA_003245395.1 Clostridia bacterium | reverse complement strand
AGTTGAAAGAGAGAGAGGCGTCCGGTTGGAGCCGGAGGTCAAAATTATACGGTAAGAAAAGCGAAAAAGCGGGGTGGAGAGATGGAAATCCTGATTATATCAGGCCTTTCCGGAGGCGGAAAGAGTAAGGCGGCCTCTTTTTTGGAGGACATGGGATTTTATATTGTGGATAATATGCCAGCCGTCATGATTTTAAAATTTGCAGAGTTCTGCACCGGCGGCAATGGCCGATATGACCGGGTGGCTTTGGTTTATGATGTACGAACATCAGAATCCTTTACAGAGCTGTTCGATGTGCTGGATAAACTCAAAGCCATGGACGGTTCCTGCCGGATGCTGTTTTTGGAAGCCTCGCCGGAGGTGATCATCAAGCGGTACAAGGAGACCCGCCGCCGCCATCCCCTGAGTCTGAGCGGCTCTGTTTCTCTGGAGGATGCGGTCAGCCGAGAGCGGGGGCTGATGCAGCCGGTAAAGGAGCGGGCAGACTTTGTTATTGATACCAGCAGTCTTTCCACCGCGCAGCTGCGCAGCGAATTGCTGCGCCTGTTTGATTTCAAGGGAACCAAGGGCGGAATGACGGTATCTGTCACATCTTTCGGATTTAAGTACGGACTGCCGCTGGAGGCCGATCTGGTTTTTGACGTGCGATTTATGCCAAATCCTTTTTACATTGAGGAGTTGCGGCATAAGACCGGCATGGACAAAGAGGTGGCCAATTATGTGTTTTCGTTTCACCAAACGCAGGATTTTATAGTCAAATTAAAAGATTTTCTGCACTTTTTGCTGCCGCTGTATGCCGAAGAGGGAAAGACTATGCTGATGATTGCGGTGGGATGCACAGGCGGTCATCACCGCTCTGTGGCAGTGACGCACGCACTGACGGAATTCATTCATCAGGAAGGGTACGAAGTCACGGAAAATCATCGGGACATATCTCGCGGCGCGTAAAGCGGGAAAGGAACCCATGAAAAGTCAGAGAACGTCCTATCGGATTCCGCGGGCGCACGGGCCTCGCATCGCCGTGATCGGCGGCGGCAACGGCCTGTCCACCATGCTGCGGGGACTGAAACAGTATACGGAAAATATTACTGCCATTGTCACGGTGGCGGACGACGGGGGCGGCTCCGGCCGCCTGCGGGAGGATCTGGGAATGCTGCCTCCGGGTGACATTCGCAACTGTATGGAGGCTTTGGCCAACACAGAGCCTCTGATGGCCGAACTGATGCACTATCGCTTCACAGAGGGGTCTTTATCGGGACAGAGTTTTGGAAACCTGTTTCTGGCGGCTCTCAACGGGATTTCACCTTCCTTTGATATGGCAGTCAGCCGTATGAGCGAGGTTCTGGCCATCACCGGACGGGTGCTTCCTGTGACCAATGCGGACGTGCAGCTGGAGGCTGAGTTTGAAAACGGAGCCCGCGTGGTGGGTGAGTCCAAAATTTTTCAGTGCAAGAAGGAGCAGGATTGCCGAATTCGTAAGATCCGGCTTTTACCGGATGGACCGAAGGCTTTGCCGGAAGCGCTGTCCGCTTTAATACACGCAGACATGATCGTTCTGGGCCCCGGTAGTTTGTATACCAGTATTATTCCAAATCTCCTGGTGGATGGGATTGTGGATGCCATCCAGAAAAGCGGTGCGTTGAAAATTTATGTGTGCAATGTGATGACCCAAGAGGGAGAAACGGAGGGATATACTGCCTCCGATCATATCGCCGCCATTTTCAATCACTCTGCATCCGGTCTATTTGAACTGTGCCTGACAAATTCCTCGCCAATTCCAAAGGGCGTTGCTGCGCGGTACGCACAAGAGGGGGCAGAGCTGATCCTCTGTGATTCTGAAAAATGCGCGGCACTGGGGGTCGAGATCGTCAATCGTCCGGTGGCTATGGTAAATGACGGATTGGTGCGTCACGATCCGGGACACCTTGCCCGGGAATTGATTTTACTTCACGCTGAGCGTTCCGTTCGTATTGCCGGCAGCCGGTTTGATTACAGCGGTGATACTTATCAGGTGGAAACCAAGAAATAAGGAGGTGGAACAGGATGTCGTTTTCCTTCGACACAAAAAACGAGCTGTGCAGACTCCCGGTACTCAAGCATTGCTGCGCAAGAGCGGAGGCTTACGGAATCCTGCTCTACTGCAACACCTTCAGTTCCACCGAAGTACGGATTATCACGGAGAACTCGAATTTTGCCGCACGCTTACCCCGCCTGTTTTATCGGGCGTTCAATCTCAGGTTTGACCGTCTACCGGAGCCGGAGCAGCCCGGCAAGCTGATTTTTCAGATTACCGACCGAACGAAGCTCGACCGCATCATCAATTCACTTGGTTACAGTCCGGAACAGAATCTGGTGCTTCATATCAACTTCGGTCTTCTGGAGGATGAGTGCTGTCGGGCATCTTTCCTGCGCGGCGTTTTTTTTGCCGGCGGCAGCATCACAGATCCCCAGAAGCGGTATCATCTGGAACTGGCCACCTCTCATATGCAGGTCAGCCGGGAACTGGATGCCTTGCTGCAGGAGTGTGGTTTTAACCCCAAAAGCGTTGCCCGCAGCGGAAGCTGTATCACTTATTTCAAGCAAAGCGAGCATATTGAGGACTTCCTGACACTCATTGGCGCACCGGTGGCCGCGATGGACCTGATGACTGCTAAAATGGAGAAGGACCTGCGCAATAGTGTCAACCGCCGACTTAACTGCGATACTGCCAACCTGGATAAGGCGGTGGACGCTGCGCAGGAACAGATCGAAGCGATCCGGCAGCTGATGACGGCAGGGTTGATGGAACA
>QKDF01000054.1 GCA_003245395.1 Clostridia bacterium | reverse complement strand
GGGACAATCTACGATAAAAACGGAAATGTGCTGGCCATTTCCGCCACGGCGGAGACGGTGTTCGTTTCCCCGCTGGAGATCGCCGACCACAAGGATACCCAGGACAAGGAATTTATCGCCCGGGGCCTGGCCCGGATTCTGGATCTGGATGAGGCGGCCATCCTGAAAAAGATGGAGAAGACTTCTTCCCAGTATGAGGTCATCAAGCTGCGGGTAGATCAGAGTGTGGCGGACGATGTGCGCCGCTTCATCAACGGACAGATCGACGATCAGGGCAACGAGGTACCCGAGGATCAGCAGAAGACCCTGCGCGGCATTTACCTTTCCGCCGACTCCAAGCGGTATTACCCGTACAGTACCCTGGCGGCGCAGGTGATCGGCTTCGTGGGCACGGACAACACGGGACTCTACGGCCTGGAGGCCAAGTACGACGACGTGCTGCAGGGCACCTCCGGCCTGACCGTGACGGCCAAGACCAACGGCGGACTGGATATGCTCTATCAGTATGAGCAGTATTACGATGCGAAAAACGGCGACAGCCTGGTGCTGACCCTGGATACCAACGTACAGTACTACCTGGAAAAGGGCATCGAGGCCATGGTGGATAAATTCGACGCGAAAAACGGCGCCACCGGCATCGTGATGAACCCCAAGACCGGCGGCATCCTGGCCATGGCGTCCTACCCCACGTATGACCTGAACAACCCCAGAAGTATTTATGATACCAAACTGGCCGCCACGCTGGACGGCATGGACACAAGCAGCGACGCATACACGCAGGCGCTGTCCGCGGCACAGTTCAAGCAGTGGCGCAACAAGTGCATCAACGATACATACGAGCCCGGTTCCACGTTCAAACCCGTCACCCTGGCCACCGCTCTGGAAGAGGGCGTGGTGAATATGAACTCCACCTTTGTCTGCACCGGATCCATCATGGTGCCCGGCTGGGGAAAGCCCATCTACTGCTCCCGCCGCACCGGCCACGGAACCGAGACGCTGATGGTGGCCACCGGAAACTCCTGTAACCCGGCGTTTATCACCATGGGCCTGCGCGTCGGTACGGAGACCTATTACAAATACCTCAAATCCTTCGGCCTGATGGCGCCCACCGGCATCGATGAGCTGGGCGAGACCACCGGTATCTTCGCCGACGAAAAGAGCTTCAATTCCAACGTGGTGTCCCTGGCCTCCTACGCCTTCGGACAGACGTTCACCGTCACCCCCATTCAGGTCATCCGGGCCCAGGCGGCCACCATCAACGGCGGCTATTTGCTCACACCCTATCTGGTGGATCAGGTGCTCGATGACCAGGGCAATGTGATCAGCCAACACGACTCCACCCCCATCCGTCAGGTCGTCAGCGAGGACACCTCGGAGAAGGTCCGGGAGTGCCTGGAATACGTGGTCGCCTCCGGCACCGGCAAAAACGGCCAGGTGGCCGGCTACCGCATCGGCGGCAAGACCGGCACCGCGGATAAGACCGGCGATCCCAACAAGGACGTCGTGGTCTCTTTCATGTGCTTCGCTCCCGCCGATGACCCGCAGGTCATTATGCTGATCACGATGGACTCCCCCAGCCGCAACACCGGTGTCTATGTTTCCGGCGGCAATATGGTGGCGCCCACTGCCAGCTCTGTCATGAGCGAGATCCTGCCCTACCTGGGCATTGAGCCGGACTACACCGCCGAGGAGATGGTGGGCGCGGATGTCACCGTGCCCAACGTAATCGACGAGACGGCTGCGGATGCCAAGAAGACGCTCACCGACGCGGGCTTCTCCTGCCGCACCGTGGGCGACGGCGCCACGGTGACCGACCAGACCCCTGTGGGCGGCGCCATCGTGCCCAACAATGCCACGATCATCCTCTATCTGGGCGCGGAAAAGCCCACCGACCTGTGCACCGTGCCCAATGTGGTGGGCAAGACCGCTTCGGAAGCCAATGCCGCCCTGACCAACGCGGGGCTGATTATGAAGGTCACCGGCGCCACTTCGGCCAGCTCCGGTAACGTCTTTGTCCTATCCCAATCCACCTCGGCGGAGACCCAGGTGGCCGCCGGTACGGTGATCACGGTTCAGCTGGGCGACAGTTCTGTGCGGGACTGACACTTTTTGCATGGTTTTGAGCACCATCTTTCGTATGCTTTGCAAAATCGAATGGGTATACTGAGATTGCGGCGGAAAAAATTGCCGCAAAATCACAGGAAAGAGGCGCTTGAGATGAAACTCAGAGAACTGCTTGACCGGGTGGACGTCACGGAACTGCACGTAGACCCGGAAACGGAGATTACAGGCGTGAGCTATGACTCCCGGGACACCCGTCCCGGTGACCTGTTTGTGGCCAAGACGGGCTTTGCCGTGGACGGCCATGCCTTTATCGAAAAAGCCGCTGCCGCCGGCGCAGTGTGCATTTTGTGCGAGCGGCCGCCGGAGACGGAGGTTCCCTATGTACTGACCGGAGATTCCCGGAAAGCCCTGGCTCTGGTGGGAGCCAACTGGTTTGGCCGCCCGGCGGAGGCGATGACCATGGTGGCCGTGACCGGCACCAACGGCAAGACCTCCACCACGTACCTGCTCAAGGCTGTGCTGGAGCAGGAGGCGGGGGCAAAGGTGGGCCTGATCGGAACCAACCAGAATATGATTGGTCAGGAGGCTCTGCCCACCGAGCGCACCACGCCGGAGTCCTTCGAGGTGCAAAAGCTGTTTGCCCAGATGCGGGACGCGGGCTGCACCCATGTGGTGATGGAGACTTCTTCACACGCGCTGTACCTCAATCGGGTTTACGGCGTACGCTATCAGGTAGGCATCTTCACGAATCTGACGCAGGATCACCTGGACTTCCATGAAACCATGGAGAATTACTGCGATGCCAAGGCGATTTTGTTCCGCCAGTGCGAAAAGGGCGTCTATAACGCCGACGATCCCTGGGCAGGACGGCTGATGAAGGACGCCACCTGTGAGAAATTTTCCTATGCCGTCCACGCCGATGCCGACCTCCGGGCGGAGGATATTGAGCTTGACGCCGACCACATCGCCTTTACCGCTGCAACGAAAACGGAGCGCGCAAAAATAAAAGTTGGCATTCCCGGCGGATTTATGGTATATAATACGCTGGATGTTCTGGCGGGTGCCCTGATGCTGGGCATCCCTCTGGAAAAAAGCGCCGATGCCCTGGCCAAGGTGCCTCATGTGAAGGGCCGGGTAGAGGTGGTTCCCACTCCGGGGAAAAAGTACACGGTTCTGATCGACTATGCCCACAGTCCGGACGGACTTGAAAATGTGCTCACCTCCGTCAAGGGCTTTGCCAAGGGCCGCACGGTGGCTGTATTCGGCTGCGGCGGCGACCGGGATAAGACAAAGCGGCCCAAGATGGGAAAAATCGCCGCAGATATCGCGGATTTCCTCATTGTCACCTCCGACAACCCCCGGACGGAAAAGCCTGCCGCCATCATCGACGACATCCTGCCCGGCCTGGAGGGAACAGAGAAGCCTTATGTGGTTATGGAAAACCGGGTGGAAGCCATCCGCTACGCCATGGACAATGCCCTGCCGGGGGATGTGATCGTTCTGTGCGGCAAGGGGCACGAGACGTATCAGGAGATCAACCATATCAAGCACCACCTGGACGAACGGGAGGTCGTGGCAGACTATCTGGCGGGGAGATGACCCATGCCTGCGGACGCGGCCACTGAAGTCCGGGACGCGGCGCGTCCGCGCTGCACAAAAAGAAAAGCACCCGGCGGCAGGCCGGGGGGAGAGGGAGAGACCAATGGATATTTCAAGCCTGACCGCGCTGGCGGCCAGCTTTGTGCTGGCGCTGCTGGTGGGAAAATTTCTGATACCGGAGCTGCGCAAACTCAAGGCGGGGCAGAGCATCCGGGAGGATGGCCCCACCTGGCATGCCGGTAAGGCGGGAACCCCCACCATGGGCGGCATCATGTTCATCATCAGCACGGGCGTGGTGATCATCACCTTGGGCTGGCCGGAGATGCTGGCGGGACAATTCACGCATCTGTATGTCTATCTGTTTGCTCTGATCTTCGGGGTGATCGGATTTCTGGATGATTACCGCAAGGTGCGCCAGCACCAGAACGAGGGCCTGAAGGCTCTGCAAAAATTCGTGCTGCAGCTGGGCGCCGCCGTGGTATTTTTAAGCCTGATGCGCTATGAGGGTCTGCTGACCAACAACCTGTATGTACCCTTCCTCAACGTCAGCGTTCACATCAACTGGGTGCTGTACCTGACCTTCGCCGCCTTTGTGATTGTGGGCGCGGTCAACGCCGTGAACCTGACCGACGGCATCGACGGTCTGGCCTGCAGCGTGACGTTTGTGGTCATGGCCTTTTTTACCGCGGCGGGGGCGCAGTACGCCATATCCATGTCTCTGTTCCCGGCGGCCCTGGCCGGCGGCCTGGCGGCGTTTTTTGTCTACAACCATCATCCGGCGAAGGTCTTTATGGGTGACACGGGCAGCCTGTTTTTAGGCGGCGCGGTGGCCGCCATGGCCTTTGCCCTGGATATGCCCCTGATTCTGATTCCGGTGGGCGTTATCTATATTGCCGAGACGATGTCCGACATCATTCAGGTGGCCTATTTCAAGGCTACCCACGGCAAGCGCTTTTTCAAAATGGCTCCGCTGCACCACCACTTTGAGCTGTGCGGCTGGAGCGAGGCAAAGCTGGTCACTGTGTTTTCCCTGGTGACGGCCATCGGCTGCGTGCTGGCCTGGCTGGGGATTCAGGGGCATATCTGACCGGGGGACCTTTCTGAAAGGGAGGAGCCGATGACAACCCGAGAGCGTTCACAACCGCATACGGCCCACACGAAAAAGCCGCGGATGACCCGGGAGGAGGCTCTGGAACGCCAGCGCCGCAGAGAAGAACGGGCGCTGCACGAGCAGGAGAGCCGCGAGATGGCCAGAGGCCCTATCGACATGCCCTTTTTGATGCTGGTGCTGCTGCTGACGGTTATCGGGCTGATTATGCTCTTTTCTGCCAGCTTTCCCTCGGGGTATTATGAAGAGGGCGACCCCTTTGCCTATGTCCGCCGCCAGGGCGTGTTCGCCGTGATGGGCGTGGCGGCCATGCTGATGATTGGCAAGGTCAATTATCAGCGGTTCCGGGCGCTGGCAAAGCCGCTGCTGGGGCTGTCCATCGTGCTGCTGGTGCTGGTGCTGATTCCCCATGTGGGCATTACCCGCAACAACGCCACGCGCTGGCTGGGAGTGCCCGGTACGGCCCTGCAGTTCCAGCCCTCCGAAATTGCCAAATTGGCGGTGGTTCTGTTCTTTTCGGACAGCATCTCGAAAAAGAAGGATAGAATGCGCTCGTTCCGGTACGGGATTGTGCCCTATGCGCTGATTCTGGTGCTGCTGGCGGCCCTGGTTGGCAAGGAGCCGCACCTGTCGGGCGCACTGCTGATCCTGGGTGCGGGCGCCGTTTTGATGCTGGTGGGCGGGATCCACTGGGGCTGGGTTCTGGGCGCCATCGGCAGCGCGCTCAGTATGATGTACGTGGTGCTGTTTGTCGTGGGCTACAACACCTCTCGCGTGCAGATGTGGCATAACCCATGGCTGGACCCGCAGGGAAAGGGATATCAGCTGGTGCAGAGCCTTCTGGCTATCGGTTCGGGCGGCTTGCTGGGCGTGGGTCTGGGCAAAAGCCGGCAAAAGTTCATGTATCTGCCCGAGGAGCACAACGACTTCATCTTCGCCATCGTCTGCGAGGAGCTGGGACTGATCGGCGCGGCGGTGATTATGCTGCTGTTTGCGGCGCTGATCCTGCGGGGGTTTTGGATTGCGCTCCACGCCCGGGATCGGTTCGGAAGCCTTATGGTGGTGGGCATCACAACTCTGATCGGCATGCAGACCTTTCTGAATATCGGCGTGGTGACGGGACTGCTCCCCACCACGGGCATTTCACTCCCGTTTTTCAGCTACGGGGGTACGGCGCTCACCATCCAGCTGGCGGAGATGGGCATAGTGCTGAGCGTATCCCGCCAGATGAAACCGACGAGAGCCGGATAGAAACTGACAAGGGGGACGGCTGTCCCCCTTTCACTGCGAGGTGGACAAAACATTGAAAGACACCGGAACGGGAAAAATCCCGGAACGCGTCATCTTTACCTGCGGCGGCACCGCCGGCCACGTCAATCCGGCGCTGGCGCTGGCGGGGCTGATGCTGCGGCGGGAACCCAAAACGGAAATTTTGTTTGTGGGCGCGGACCGCGGACTGGAAAAGGATCTGATTCCCAAGGCGGGGTATGCGTTCCGCGTGGTGCATATCTCCAGCTTTCACCGATCCCTGAAACCGGCGGAGCTGCGTCACAACCTGATCTCCGTGGGCAACTTGATTCGGGCCCCCAGGGAGGCCCGGGCTATTTTACGGGAATTTCAGCCCGACGTGGTCATCGGCACCGGAGGCTACGCCAGCTATCCCATGGTGAAGGCGGCGGCGAAGGCGGGTACTCCCACGGCGGTGCACGAATCCAACATGGTGCCCGGACTGACCACGCAGATGCTGGAGCCGTACTCCCGGCGCATCATGGTGGGCTTTGAGGAGTGCCGGCAGCACTACCGCCACCCCGAGCGGGTGGTGGTTACCGGAACTCCTGTGCGGGGCGACTTTTTTGAGTTGACCCGTCAGCAGGCCCGGGAAAAGCTGGGATTGAAGGATGACCGTCCTCTGATCGTGTCGTTCTGGGGGTCGCTGGGCGCGTCGGGAATGAACCGGATGATGGCGGACTTTCTCGCGCTGGAGGCGGCCCATGAGCCGTTCTACCATATTCACGGAGCGGGGGCCTCGGGCTGCCGGATGGTGGAGGAGCTGCTGCTGGACAAGGGTGTGGAGCTGAAAGAGCACCCGGCGCTGCAGCTGCGGGAGTATATCTATGATATGGCGGTGGTCATGCGGGCGGCAGACCTGGTGCTCTGCCGGGCCGGGGCCTCCACCATCAGCGAGCTGACGGTTCTGGGCGTGCCGGCGCTGATTGTGCCGTCGCCCTATGTCACCAACAACCATCAGGAAAAAAATGCCCGGGTGCTGGAGGCTGCCGGCGGCGCGTGCGTGGTGACGGAGGACGAAGCCAGCGGACAGGTGTTGTTCCAGAAAAGCTGTGACATTCTCCACAGTCCCCAAAAGCGGGCCGCGATGGCCGCAGCCATGTCCTCTTTGGGGATTCCGGACGCTGCGGAGCGAATTTATCAGACAATTCTGGAAATCTGCAGGTAACCCACTTTTACCCCTTTGGCATAGGATGGAGCGTTGAACCATTCTGAATGCGGAGGGGACCGATATGAGTCTACTTTTGGTGGAAGGCGGGCGCACCTTGACAGGTGAAATCGCCATCCAGGGTGCAAAGAACAGCGTGCTGCCGATTTTGGCCGCCACGATACTTAACCGGGGAGAAACCGTGCTGCGGGGCTGTCCGCGGCTGCGGGATGTGGACACTTCCATCCGCATTCTGCAGCACCTTGGCTGCGAGGCTCACTGGGAGGGCGAGGCACTGGTGGTAGATTCCTCCGGCTTGCACAACTGCGGTATTTCTGATATACTCATGCGGGAAATGCGCTCGTCGGCCATCTTTCTCGGAGCCATTCTCGCCCGGTGCGGGCAGGCCGATCTGAGCTACCCCGGCGGATGTGAACTGGGGCCGCGGCCCATTGATCTCCATCTGGCAGGTCTGCGGGAGCTGGGGGCCGACATCCAGGAGGAAGGCGGAAGGCTCCACTGCCAGGCACCTCAAATGCACGGAAGAGAAATCGTCCTGAGCCTGCCCTCGGTAGGCGCCACGGAAAATCTGATGCTGGCCGCCTGCGGCGCGGAGGGAACCACCTCCATCTATAACGCCGCCAGGGAGCCGGAGATTGAAGAACTGCAAAATTACCTGCGGGGGTGCGGCGCCGAAATTTCGGGTGCAGGCACCTCGACGGTGACGGTGGAGGGCGGCAGGACACTCCACGGATGTACTTACACGATTATGCCCGACCGCATTGTGATGGCCACCTATCTTTGCGCCGCGGCTTCCGCCGGCGGGGAGATCCGGCTGCTGGGTGCGCGGGAAGGACACCTTTCCACTGTGACGGCTGCCCTGCGGGAAGCGGGCTGCACCATCACAGGCGACGAGACGGGGATTGCGCTGCGGCGCAGCGGAGGATTGAAATCCATCCGGCCTGTGCGAACCGCGCCTTACCCCGGCTTTCCCACCGACGCCCAGGCCATTGTGATGGCCGCGCTGCTGCGCAGCCGGGGCGCGACGGTATTTGAGGAGAATATTTTTACGAACCGCTACCGCCATGTGGATGAGCTGGTCCGCATGGGGGCGGACATCCGGGTTTCGGGCCGGGTGGCCGTTGTCACAGGAGTGAAGCGGCTTCACGGTGCGCCGGTGCGGGCCACGGATCTGCGCGGAGGCGCGGCGCTGTGCGTGGCGGCAATTGCCGCTGAGGGAATGACAGAGATCTCCGGGCTGGACCATATTGACCGGGGATATGAGGATATTACCCGGGATCTGAGCAGGCTCGGGGCCGCCATTGTGCGGACGGAGAAAGAACCGGTATAGGAGACGGCAGCAAATGGCCAGACGGAGAAAGTATCATCGGCGCAGAAGAGGAAGGTTCGCCTTCCTCTATAAGCTGCTGTCCGTTTTAACCATCTGTGCCGTAATTGTGGTGGCGCTGACCATGTTTTTCCGGGTGAGCAATATCGAAGTGGAAGGGCAGCAGCGCTATACCCGGGAGCAGATTGTGGAAACATCGGGACTCAAGCAGGGCGACAATCTGTTTCTGATGAATAAATTTACGGCGGCGGAGCGGCTGCTTAAGGATCTGCCTTACATCGAAGAGGTCCGGATCAACCGCTCCCTGCCCGACACACTGATAATCACCGTGAAGGAGTGCGGCGATCCTTTGGCTTTTGTCCAGGGTGACACTGCCTGGCTCATCAGCACCAGCGGGAAAATCGTGGAGAAGCGGGCGGCTTCCGAGGTATCGGACATCCCGGTGATCGACGGTATGGAGCTGCTCTCGCCCACCCTGGCGGAGCCCATTGCCGTTTCCACCGCAAACCAGACCCGGTATGACAGCCTTCTGACGCTGCTTTCGGCGCTGGAGGATGCCGGGGATATGGAAAATGTAAATGCGATCCACCTGGACGACGCCTCCGCGCTGAAGATGGAATATCTGAACCGGTTTACCGTGGTGTTCAACTACGGTTCGGATTATGCCAAGGATCTGCGCAGCGTGGCCGCGGTGGTTGCCCAGCTGCAAAGCAACGAGACCGGAACCATCGACCTGCGCTATGATGACCGGGTGGAGTTTCAGGCCGGAAAATAAGCAAAATATCATGCGGACACTTGACCTGCCGGGGAAAGTGTCATACAATAAAAAATACACATTATTTAGCTAAAAATTCGGGGCTTTTTTCCCCGATATACGACAGATAGTAGGAGGCACCGCTATGGCATTTGGATTGGAGACCGGGCCTGATTCGGTTGTGAACATCAGGGTGATTGGTGTGGGCGGCGGCGGCAACAATGTGGTGAACCGCATGGTCCGTTCCGGCTGTAAGGGCGTTGATTTTGTCGCCATCAATACGGACAAGCAGGCGCTGAACGTTTCCAGCGCTACATATAAAATTCAAATTGGTGAGAAACTGACTCATGGCCAGGGCGCCGGGTCTGACCCCGAAGTGGGGCGCAAGTCCGCCGAGGAGAGCCGCAACCAAATTTCCAAATCCCTGGAAAATACGGACATGGTGTTCATCACCGCAGGCATGGGCGGCGGAACCGGCACGGGCGGCGCGCCCATTGTGGCCGAAATTGCCAAGGAATTGGACATCCTCACCGTGGCCGTGGTTACAAAGCCCTTCGGCTTTGAGGGCCGGCGGCGGATGCTGCAGGCCGAGGCCGGTATTGCCGAGCTCAAGGAGAAGGTGGACTCTCTGGTCATCATCCCCAACGAGCGGCTTAAGCATGCCACCGATCAGAAGATCACCTTTGCCAACGCCTTTGAAATCGCCGACGATGTGCTGCGTCAGGCAGTGCAGTCTATCTCCGATCTGATCCGCGATACGGGCTTTATCAACCTGGATTTTGCGGACGTGACCGCCATTATGAAAAATGCAGGCCTGGCCCACATGGGCGTGGGCCGCGCCGCCGGCAAGGGCAAGGCCGAGGAGGCCGCCCGCATGGCCATCTCCAGCCCGCTGCTGGAGACCTCTATCGCCGGGGCGCACGGCGTGCTGATCAATGTCACCGGCTCCATGGACATCGGCCTGGAGGAGGTGGAGCAGGCGGCGTCCCTGGTGCAGGAAGCCGTCCATCCCGATGCACTCACCATCTTCGGCGCCCAGTTCGACGAGACGCTGGACGACGAAATCCGTGTCACTGTCATCGCCACCGGCTTTGACCAGAAGAAGCCGGAGGAACTGCCCAAACTGCAGACCGCCCAGACCGACGGCCAGAAGCCGGCGGATACGGCCGTGGTTTCTGCTGCGGCAGCAGCGGTTCCCGAACCCACGCCGCTGAGTACCGCGGATGATCCCAAGCCGGAACCCGAGGAATATCCCTTTGAGGACATCTTCAAAATTTTTAACCGGCG
>QKDF01000128.1 GCA_003245395.1 Clostridia bacterium | reverse complement strand
GCTCTGTAAAATAGGTGCGTCCATAGCTGACGGAGGTATCCGGAGCATACTCTTTAATCGGACCCACCGCGGTTTTCAGCGTCATGACCGGCTTGAGCCCAAACGCACGGGACATGGGCTCCGTTCCAAAGAGCACCACCCCCGGACGGCACATATCCCAGGCAAATTCCGGGTAGTAAATCACGGCGCCGGAGTTACAGCAGTGATGGATGCGGAAGGACTGGCCGGAGCGTTTCTCCACTTCGCTTATCATATTGACAAAGCGGTCATGCTGAACCCCGGTAAACGCGCGGGAGGCATCGGAGTCCGGCTCGTCGGAGACGCAGAAGTGCATGAATACGCCTTCCCAGTCCAGATTGGGCAGCTGCATCGCCTCCATAATCTCTTTCAGGCTCTGATCAAAATGTGTCTCGTCACACTGAAAACCCAGCCGGCCCATGCCGGTATCCAGCTTCAGATGAACCTTGAGCGTTTTGCCATATTCCGCCGCACGGGCGGAATACGCCTTTGCCATGTCCAGAGTGGGAACATCCTGCGTCACATTATTGTCGATCAGCACCCGGGTCATCTCTGCGGGCGTATACCCCAGCATCAGAATCGGCAGCTTCAGCCCATTGACCCGGAGTTCCTGTGCCTCCTCTACATTGGAAATTGCCAGATAGTCCGCGCCAAGCCGCTCCAGCTTGCGCGCCACCCGTACAGCGCCGTGCCCGTAGGCATCTGCCTTCACGACGCCCAGATACTTTGCGTTCGGACCCATCTGTCCGCGCAGCTTCTCATAGTTGAAGGCCAGCGCATCCAAATCAATTTCCGCCCAGGTCCTCCGCAATGTTTCTTCCATCCGTGTCACCTTCTAAGTTATCTCTCGTATTTTCCGTGCGGAGCCTTCAGCTTTGGCTTGCTTCCGACGCCGCGCCACTGCCGTCCAGTATATCATGAAATTGGAAAGAGGTAAACGCCGCGGTTAAAATAATTTGCCCGTCCACGGAAATCTCCCCCCGTACGGGAGTCCCGTCATCCTGACGCAGCCAGATCGTGGAGATTACCTTGCCGCCGTTATTTCCGGTCTGATCCAGCGCAAGCCGGAGGCAGGGAACCTCACCCCAGTTCTCTTGATTCTGTTCCAGCAGCCACCCATCCCGCAGGGCATTCATCAGGCGCGGCAGGCAGTCGGCAGGGGACACATCCTCGTTGCTCAGCGTCCCTGTGTTAAGGCAGTCCCCGTCATAGCTCAGGGCGAGATTCTTGCCGCTGATTTCCGCTTTCACTCCTGCCACCGTCTCGGGAGCCAGCACCTCCACGGTGGAGGTCCCGTCGGGGATGTAGTCGCACTTCAGGGTGAAGTCTTTTTCCTGGTCTGCGTAGCTGCAAGTGACATCCGCTTCCATTGTACAGCCTGTCATGTCCTGATATGCGGTTCTTGCGGCCTCCCCGGCGCCTCCGCTCTTTCCTCCGCCGCAGCCGGTGAGCAGCAGGCAGAGTGCTATCATTGGTACACAAATCACCTGTTTGTGCACCGAAAAAACCTCCTGTTTTCATGTTATAAAATTGCGTAAATTGCCCTTCGAAGAGCACTGATCACATCTTCCGGCGTCATGCCGTATGCTGTCAGCTGTTCTGCGGCCAGATCGCCGGCATGGCCGTGCAGCCAAACGCCGCATGCCGCTGCCTGCACCGGCGTGGCCCCCTGGGCCAGCAGGGAAGCGATTATCCCGGTGAGCACATCTCCGCTGCCGCCTTTTGCAAGGCCGGAACTGCCGGTGGTATTCACCAGTACATTTCCTTCCGGCACCGCCGTCAGCGTCCGATAGCCCTTTCGAACCAGCACACAGCCGTGTGCTGCCGCGAAAGTTCGGACGGCCTCCACCCGGCCTACGGAAAGATCGCCACCCAACCGGACGAATTCTCCGTCGTGGGGGGTGAGAACCGTGACGCGCCCCTTTCGGGCATCCAACACATCCATATGCCCTTCCAGCGCGTTTATGCCGTCTGCATCCAGAACCACCGGTTGCTGAGTCTCCCGAAGCAGTTCCAGAACCAGCCGAATCACCTCCGGTGAGCGGCCCAGTCCCGGCCCCAGTGCCAGTACATCGCAATTGTCCAGCTTCTCCCGGATTTTCGGCAGAGCCTTGTCGCTCAGCATGCCGTGATGATCCTTCAGCGGGAACGGCATCGCAGAAACACACCTGGAGGCCTCCACCTCCCAAATGGACTCCGGCACTCCCAGGTACACCAGGCCGCAGCCCATACGCATTGCCGCTGCGGCCGCCAGGTAAGGCGCACCCGTGAAGCCAACACTGCCGCCGACAACCAGAACTTTCCCGAAGTCGCCCTTGTGCCCGTCAACCTTTCGCGGCGGCAGCGCGGCATGGGCAAAGGCCTGTTCCACAGTTTGAACGCTGCACAGCAGCCCACCGGTCAGATCCGCCGGAATGCCGATCTCCCGTACGTGCACCTTGCCGGAGAGTACCGCACCATCCCCCACATAATGCCCAATTTTCGGAAGCGTGAAGGTAACCGTCCTGTTCGCCCGGACCGCCATGCCAAGCACACTGCCGCTGTCCGCGGAAACGCCGCTGGGGATGTCCCCGGACACGACCTTTCCTGGTGCTGCGTTCATCAACGTAATGGCCTTGCCATATAGAGAGTCCGGTGTAATTTCACGGGAAAGTCCCACGCCGAACAGCGCGTCAATCAACACGTCGCTGCGCAGCGCCCAAGCGCACTGGCCTTCGTCGTCCGGATCAAAAGGCTCCAGTTCCACGCCGCACTCGCTCAGCCGCCCAGTCATCTCCAGCGCATCGG
>QKDF01000225.1 GCA_003245395.1 Clostridia bacterium | reverse complement strand
ATCGGTTGCTCCGCGGTCGGCTCCATGGACGCACAGGGAGCCTATCTGCTACTGGAGTACTTCGGTGTTACCCAGGCCGATCTGGAAAGTTGGGGCGGCTCCATCACCAACCAGTCCGGTTCTGAAAACGAGGCCGCGCTGCAGGACGGTAAGATCGACTTCTATATCGACCACACTTCCTCCAGCTCCTCCACCATGGCGGAAATTGCCACTACTTGCGACGTCACTTTCCTGCAGTGGGGCGACGACCTGATCAACTGGTTTGTCAATGAAAAGGGCTTCCAGCGCGTGACTGTTCCTGCAAACTCCTTTAAGGGCCAGGATAAGGAACTGACACTGCCCGGCTCTCCTGACTGCATCTTTGTCCAGGATTCTCTGCCTAATGATGTTGTGTATCAGATCACCAAAACCTTGAGCGAAAACCGCGACGAATTGGTAGCCACCTATAACTCCCTGTCACCATGGGATGTGGCCACTGCGTGGGAAAGTGAGAAAATCGGCGGCGCTGAGCTGCATCCCGGCGCTGCGCAATACTACAAGGAAATGGGCTATATGAAATAAGCCTGCGGAAAGCTGTTTTCGGAAACTCTGATGCTTTGCGGGAGATGGATACCATTCCGGCATCCATCTCTCCACAGGAGGACAATTAATGAGTATATTGAATAAGAAAAAAGACAGTGGGAGCGATATAGCCTCCAAGGAAAGCGGACAGGTTTCCGTCGGCAAGCTCTCCGACCTGGACGCCAAAGCTGCCGCCTTGGCGAAAGAGCCCGATGAGGAATCAAAATTCGCCAAAATGCTTAAGAGCATGCCCAAGTGGCGCTATACAGCACTGCTGATTCTGGCTCTTCTGATGACCGCTTTCCAGCTTTATATAAAACTGGTAAAGCCTATGCAGCCCTGGGCACAGATCCCACTGCATCTATGCTTCGGTCTGGTTATTGTATTTTTATTCAATCCCATGGCGGAGAAAGCTAAAAACAAGCAAAGCAAGCTGCGCAACCTCTGGTGGATCTATGACATCTTCCTGATTGGCAGCACAGCGTTTATCTGCTGGTATTTCCTCTCCCACGCCGATGCGCTCAACTTGCGCATTCTCAGCGTGGACCCGATGACCACGCTGGACCTGACGGTGGCGTTTCTGCTGCTGTTTGTGGTGCTGGAGGCCGTGCGGCGCGTGGTCTCCCTGGCGCTGTTCTTTGTCATTCTTTTCTTCATGGCCTATGCGTGGTTCGGCCAGTATATCGGCGGTATTTTTCGCTTCGCGGGCATGACCTGGCCCCAGTTTTGTGAGACGCTGATGCTGGGCCAAAACGGCATTTTTGGTTCTCCTCTGTCCACCTCTTTGAGCACCCTGTTCTACTTTTTGGTGTTCGGCGCGTTCTTCTCCAACTGCGGCGGCGGCGGAGTGCTCATCGACATGGGCATGAAGCTCAGCGACAAGACCGTGGGCGGGCCGGCCAAAGCGGCGGTCATTTCCTCCGGTTTGATGGGTATGATCTCCGGTTCTGCCGTGGCCAATGTATCCACCACCGGTGTGCTGACCATTCCCCTGATGAAGAAAACCGGCTATGCCCCCGAGGAAGCTGGCGCTGTGGAATCCGTCGCCTCCACCGGTGGACAGATCATGCCGCCGATCATGGGTGCCGGGGCCTTCATCATGGCCGAAATCATAGGCGTGCAGTACATGAAGATTGCCACGGCGGCCATTATTCCTGCTGTCGCTTACTTTGCCGCCGTGTTCATTTTGGTACACCTGCTGGCCAAGAAAAAGCATCTGGGCAAAAGCGGTGATCTGCATTATGAGGGCCAGCCGGTTCTACCCCGCCTGTACCGGCTGCTGCCAATCGTCGTGCTGGTTGTCATGATCTTTGCGGGGTTCTCACTTCCTCGTTCCGCCATTTACTGTACGGTTCTATCCATGATCATCAGCGCTATATCCAAGGATACCAGGATGTCGCTGAAGAAACTGGTGGAAACTCTGATGGAAGGTGTCCGTCAGGCAGCGAATATCGCCATCCCCACCGCGGCCTGCGGCATCATGATCGGCATTGTGGTACGTTCCGGCGTCGCCGTGAAAATTGCA
Organism: Clostridia bacterium; assembly: GCA_003245395.1. GTDB lineage: Bacteria > Bacillota > Clostridia > Oscillospirales > Oscillospiraceae > Oscillibacter. The sequence continues at coordinate 743 of QKDF01000225.1, read as the reverse complement.
AAGCTGATCGGCAAATCCGGAAACAGTTCGCTGATTCTGGCACTGTTGGTGGCCGCCGCCGGATGCCTGTTGCTGGGTATGGCGCTGCCTACCGTGGCGGCATACCTGATTGCCAACACCCTGTTCTGCTCAGCAATTCAGGGCCTCGGCATTGCCCCTCTGGTGGCTAATATGTTCATCTTCTACTTCGGCGTCGTCGCACAGATCACGCCTCCCGTCTGCCTGGCATCCTTTACAGCGGCAGGAATCGCAAATGCCAGTGCGTGGAAAACGGGATGGAAAGCGTTCAGTTTTGCCATCACTGCCTTTATCGTCCCCTTCCTGTTCGTCTACCGCCCGTCCATTCTGCTGATCGGATCCATAGGAGAAATTGCAATTTCCTGTGTGGTAATGATGGCAGCGACCTTCTATCTTGCTGCGGGTGTAGCAGGTTATATGGGTAAAGACCTCACAATTTTTGAGCGTATTTTATTCTTTGTGGCTGCTGGTTTGTTCCTGATTCCCGGGACAGTGTTTGATGTGTCGGGCGTGGTCATGGGTGTTGCGCTAGTGGTATGGTGCCTGGGCCTGGGCAGAAAACAGCAGAAAATTACAGTCTGATTTTCGGCGCTGTAGGGGGCTCCCGGGTGATGACGGCCTGTGGAGCCCCTGATGTCCGCCGAGCGAGAGGAGTACCGCTTATGATTGTTGACCGCATTGAATACGCCGCCGAATACGCCGGACGGCTTCCCCATCTGGCAGAT
>QKDF01000172.1 GCA_003245395.1 Clostridia bacterium | reverse complement strand
ACGGCGGTGATGTCAACAAGCCGGAAATTCTGGAGGAGCTGCGTGCGATTGCGCCGCTGTATGTGGTGCGCGGAAACAACGATAAGGACTGGGCGGAAGGTTTACCCCAGAGTCTGACGGGTGCGGTTGCCGGCGTATCTTTTTTCGTAGTGCATAACAAGAAAGATGCGCCGCCGGAGCTCGGCGAGGCGCAAATTGTGGTATTTGGCCATTCACACAAATATTTTGCGCAGGAGATCGATAGCCGTCTGTGGCTTAACCCCGGCAGCTGTGGTCCGCGCCGTTTCGACCAGCCCATCACCATGGCGGTGATCGAAGTGGAACAAGGACGGTATCACATCGAGAAGGTCACGATCCTACAGGAAGAATCCGTCAGGCAGAAGAGTAAAGCCAAATGACAACAGAGATTCTAGCCTCAAATTGAAATCTTGCCAGCATTGCCCCGTTGTTCGCGGAGTGAGAGGAGACCATGATTCAGTCCTGCCTTTCGGGCTGCAGGAGCTATGCAATCGTGAACGGTGAGAGCACCCCATGGCGACGCAGATTGTGGTGGGGGACTTCTGATTTTTTGAGGGTGAGCACAGTGAGACACTGGCGGCAAAGAGATTACATTCTGGACATTGAGGACACAGAAAAGGTTCCGACGGTGATTGGGATATTAGAGCCCATCACGCCGCTGCCCAGACCACGGAAAAAGAAATGAGGCAAAACGATGAAGTTTAAAAATCCATTGCTGGCGGTATCCGATATGGCCGCTTCGATCAATTTTTATAAACGGGTTTTGGGCCTGCGTGTCGTCATGGATTTTGGAGCCAATGTGACGCTATCCGGCGGCGTCTGTCTGCAGACGCTGGATACCTGGCAGAGTTTTCTGGAGGGCAATTCGGTTTCCCTCGGTGGGAATGCAGAGGAGCTCTACTTTGAGGAGGACGATTTCGACGCTTTTACTCGAAAGCTGCAAGGAGAGGCTGTCGAGTATGTCCACCCAGTCAAGGAACACCGCTGGGGCCAGCGGGTGGTGCGCTTCTACGACCCGGATCACCACATCATTGAGGTGGGCGAAAACATGAAATCTGTCTGTCGCCGTTTTCTGGACAGCGGTATGACCGAGGAGCAGGCGGCAGCGCGGATGGATGTGCCGTTGAAATTCATAAGAGCTTGCCAAAAGTAAACGCAGGGAGACGCGATATGATAGATGGTTCTGGATGCATTGCCCGCCTGACCGATAAGGATACGGCGGCGGCCTGCGCCTATACGAATCAGATTGCAGAGGAGAGCCGGGCATCCGACTGCTGGTATCCGTATTTTGAAGAGTTCGCGGCACTGCTGCGGCACAACAATTCTCTGGTGCGAAACCGCGCCATGATGGTTTTGGCGGCCAATGCCCGCTGGGATACCGAGAATCGGTTTGACGCATTGCTGGCCGAATTTCTCAGCCATATCACAGATGAAAAACCCATCACGGCAAGACAGTGTATCAAGGCACTGCCGGAGATTGCGGCCGCAAAGCCGGCGCTGATTCCGCAGATTTGGTCGGCTTTGGAAACTGCCGACCTCTCGGGTTATTGGGACAGCATGCGGCCGCTGATTCTGAAGGACATCATGGCAGCGATGGAACAGCTTTCATGAAAAAACGATTGCCCAATGTTCTGACTGCCCTGCGCTTTCCCCTTGCTTTGGGGTTGCTGCCAACAGATGCGTTATCGGCGACATTTTTGGTGATTTATCTCTTCTGCTGCCTGACTGATGCGCTGGACGGATATTTTGCCCGACGCTTTGGTGTTTGCTCTGACACGGGTGGGAGGCTGGACTCCGCAGCGGATTTCCTGCTGATCGCTGTGGTGATTTTCAAGCTCTGGCCGGTCATTATGCCGGGATGGGGGTTTGTCCTTTGGATCGCCGGTGTGGCGCTGGCGCGTTTTGCAGCGGGACTGACTGCACGGATTCGATTTGGTAGATTCGGCTTTCTGCACACCTTTGGCAACAAGCTGACCGGCGTGCTGCTGGCGCTGTATCCGCTGTCTCTCACGCTTACCCAATCTCGCTGGGCACTTTCCATCATTCTGTTTGCCGCAAGCTTTTCAGCCGCCGAGGAACTTTTCATCGAGTTGACGGCGGCAGAGTGGAACCCGAACAGCGCGTTCATTTTCAAAAAGGAGTGAATCGTATGCCATTTGACTTCAAGAAAGAATATAGAGAATTTTATCTGCCAAAGAACAAGCCGGAAATCGTCACGGTTCCGCCGGCCAACTATATCGCCGTCCGGGGACAGGGCGATCCCAACGAGGAGGGCGGCGCTTATCAGCAGGCCATCAGTGTGCTGTATGCCGTAGCCTATACCCTGAAAATGAGCTACAAGGGTACGCACAAAATCGAGGGATTTTACGAGTATGTGGTGCCGCCGTTGGAGGGATTTTGGTGGCAGGACGGTGTTGCGGGGGTTGATTACAGCGACAAGAGCACCTTTCACTGGATTTCCGTGATTCGTCTGCCGGACTTCATCGGGCGGGAGGACTTTGACTGGGCGGTGGCTGAAGCAACCAAAAAGAAGAAGCTGGACTGCTCCAAGGCAGCGCTTTTGACGGTGGAGGAGGGGCTGTGTGTCCAAATCATGCACATGGGCCCCTTTGACGACGAGCCTGCCACCGTGGCGCTAATGGATGAATATTTGCAGGAAAACGGCTGCGAAAACGACCTGACGGCGGAACGGCTGCATCATGAAATCTATTTGTCCGATGCTCGAAAAGTGGCGCCGGACAAATGGAAAACCGTCATCCGCCATCCCATCAGAAGGAACGCTTAAAATTATGTTAAACCTTGCTTGATTCAAC
>QKDF01000265.1 GCA_003245395.1 Clostridia bacterium | reverse complement strand
GGTGTTGGCCCTGCCTCCCCAGTGGCGGGAGGGCCTGTGGCTGCTCGTTGCGGGCGGCATCGTCACCACCGCGGTGGAATACGCCTATCACTGGATGGGTGAGGCCGTATTCCACGTCCGCTTCTGGAACTATGCCGGCCAGCCCGGCTGTCTGCATGGGCGGGTGTGTCTGCCCTTTTCCATGGCCTGGGGGCTGCTGACGGCCGTGGCGGTGACGTTCATCCAGCCCGTGTTCGCGGCGCTGATCGCCGGGATTCCTCCGTTTGTCACCTACCTGGCTTTGCTGGCCTTCACCACAGATCTGGTGTATTCCATACAAGCCCTGTGGACAACCCACAGCCTGGACACGCTGCGCACCCGGGGTCAGCCCTCCGGTGCGGGCAGCTGAGCGGTCATCCATTCGCACAGGTCGCGGTACACCGTCTCCCGGCAGTCGTCGTTGAGGATCTCATGCCGTGCGCCGGGATAGAGTCGGAGAGACACGTCTCGCATGCCTGCCCGCTGAAAACCGCGGAAAGCCCGCTGCACGCCCCGGCCGCAGTCCCCCACCGGGTCCATGGAACCGGACACGAACAAAACCGGCATATCCATATTCATCTTTTTCAAATTCGCCGTTTTGGAAAGCATCCGCATACCCCGTAGCATCTCCCGGAACAGCCCCACGGAAACAGAGCCGCCGCACAGAGGATCAGCCACATAGGCGTCCACGTTCTCCGGGTTGACGGACAGCCAGTCGTACGCCGTGCGGTTGGGCGCGAAAGCCTTGTTGTAAGCACCGAAGGCCAGTTGATCCACCAGCGGACTGGTGCCCCACTCCCCTACCCGTGCAATCTGTATTTCGGCCACGGCCAGACCCGCAGCAATCAGCGGCGGGGACATCTGCCCCGTACCCATGAGGATGGCCCCGGTTACCGAGCCGGGATAGCGGATCAAATACGTCCGCGCCAGAAACGACCCCATGGAGTGCCCCAGCAAAAATACCGGTGCACCGGGGTGCTTTTTCCCCGCCGCATCCCGTAGCGCATACAGGTCGTCCACCGCAAAGTCCCAGCTGCCCAGCGGGCCGAACCACAGCCGGTGCGCCCCTTCTGCCAGGGATTTTCCGTGGCCGATATGGTCGTTGCCCAACACGGCAAACCCCTGTTCCGTCAGATACGCGGCAAGGGGCTCGTACCGGTCAATATACTCCGCCACGCCGTGGGCAATCTGCACCACGGCGCGCACGTCTCCCTCCGGCAGCCACTCCACTGCATGAATCTGCGTTCCGCCGTCGGCGGAAGGAAACGTCCACTCATTTTTCTGCATGGAAATCGTCGCCTCCCTGTGATATACTTTTCCCCATGATAGCACAGCGCAGTCCGAATTTCCAGAGGAGGTTTTGTCATGCAGACCTACGTTGCGGCCCTGGATCAGGGGACCACCAGCTCCCGGGCCATTTTGTTCAATCAGGCAGGGGAAATCGTCGCCCGCGCCCAACATCCCTTCCGGCAGATCTATCCGCAGCCGGGCTGGGTAGAACACGACCCCATGGAGATCTGGGCCACCGAATCCCGGGCGCTGGCCGAAGCGGTGAATACCGCCCACATCGACCCCAAGCAGATCGCCGCCATCGGCGTCACCAACCAGCGGGAGACCACCATTCTCTGGGACGCCCGCACAGGGCAGCCCGTGTGCAACGCCATCGTCTGGCAGTGCCGCCGCACCGCCGCCCTGTGCGACGAGCTCAAGGCCCGGGGTCTGGAAGAAACCGTGCGGGAGAAAACCGGCCTTCTGATCGACGCCTATTTCTCCGGAACCAAGATTCGCTGGATGCTGGACCACGTCCCCGGTGCCCGCGCACGGGCGGAGCGGGGCGAGCTGCGGTGCGGCACGGTGGACTCCTGGCTGATCTGGCGCCTGACGGGCGGACAAGCCCATGTGACGGACTATTCCAACGCCTCCCGCACGATGCTGTTCAACATCCATACTCTTGATTGGGATGCCGACCTGTGCCGGGAGCTGGGTGTGCCCATGCAGCTGCTGCCCCGCCCGGTTGCCAACTCTCGGGAATACGGACGTGTGGCGGAAAATCTGCCCGGACTGGAGGATCTTGCTGGCATCCCCATCTGCGGCAGCGCGGGCGACCAGCCGGCGGCGCTGTTCGGGCAGGGCTGCTTTGCGCCGGGTCAGGTGAAAAACACCTACGGCACCGGCTGCTTCACCCTGATGAATGTGGGCGACACCCCGGTGCGCTCCGGGGCGGGCTTGGTGACCAGCGCCGCCTGGAGCATAGGTGGGAAAATCACGTACGCCCTGGAGGGCAGCGTGTTCAACGCCGGCAGCACCATCCAGTGGCTGCGGGATGAGCTGGGTCTGATTGACAGCGCACCGGAGTGCGACCGTCTGGCCGAAAGCGTACCCGACAGCGGCGGTGTATTTATCGTCCCGGCCTTCACCGGCCTGGGTGCGCCGTATTGGGACATGTACGCTCGGGGCACCATCGTGGGGCTGACCCGGGGCTCCACCCGGGCCCACATCGCCCGGGCGGTGCTGGACTCCATCGCGTTTCAGGTGGTGGATCTGATGGGAGCCATGTCCCGGGACGCCGGACAGCCCCTGACGGAGCTGTGCGCCGACGGCGGTGCCTGCGTCAGCGACATTCTGCTCCAGACGCAGGCAGATCTGCTGCGTCTGCCTGTGGATCGGCCGGTTCAGGTGGAAACCACCGCCTTCGGCGCGGCGGCGCTGGCGGGTCTGGCCGTCGGAGTATGGAGCGGGCCGGAGGCGCGGTCCTCTCGGCGCCGCAGCCAACATATATGCCGTCCCGTCCGGGACGCAGGCGTGTGCGCTGAAAGCTATCGCCAATGGCACCGGGCCGTGGAACGGGCCC
>QKDF01000059.1 GCA_003245395.1 Clostridia bacterium | reverse complement strand
GCAGCTGTCAAGAGTATTTTAAAATATTTCAGTTGCTTTTTATTATCAGATATGCTTATATTGAAATAGACAAACGTCGACAAGGGGGTCGTCTCACTATGGCAGTGAAACTGGAGCTTTACCGGGTATTCAAGGAGGTTGCGGAGGCCGGAAACATTTCGGTGGCCGCCAAAAATCTCTACATCTCTCAGTCTGCGGTCAGCCAATCCATCAAACAGCTGGAAACGGCACTGCAGGCCCGCCTGTTTTCCCGCAGCCCACGCGGCGTTTCGCTGACGGGAGAGGGACAGATGCTTTATGACTATGTCCGCTCGGCTCTGGGGTTGCTGGCAACGGGTGAAGACAAGCTGTCTCAGGCCCAGCAGCTGCTGCTGGGGACGCTGGTAATTGGCGCCAGCGACACGGTAACCGGTCAGTTTCTCACGCCTTATCTGGATGCATTTCACCGGGAACATCCCGGTATCCGGCTGAAAATCGTCAGCGGTCGCAGTGCAAAGGTGCTCAGCCTGCTCAAGTCCGGTACTGTGGATATCGCCTTTGCCTCCACCCCCGCCGATCAGGAACATCTTTCCACCTGGCCCTGTTTTCCCACTCACAGTGTGTTCGTGGCCGGCAGCGGATATGACTGTGATTTTGATCACATCTATTCCCGTGAGGAAATTGCCGCTTTTCCGCTGATTCTTCTCGAGCGCAAAGCCAGTTCCCGGGTCTTTCTGGAGCAGGATTTTCTGCGCAGCGGCGTCACACTGACACCGGAAATTGAGCTTTCCTCCCGCAGCCTGCTGGTGACGCTGGCCAGGATCGGCCTGGGCGTGGCGGGCGTTACACTGGAGTTTGTACGCAGGCCTTTGGACGCCGGTGAAATTTGTCTTTTAAAAACCGACTTTGCCATTCCTCCCCGCAGTGTGGAAATGTGCACCTTGCAGGATGTGATTCCCACGGCCGCGGCAAGCGCTTTTATGGAGATGGTTCGCTCAGGCACGCGAACTCAGATGTAAAAATAGCGATTTTCCTGAATAACGCACTAAAACGGCGCACTGCAGACTGCAGTGCGCCGTTCTTATTGGATGTGGTTCGGCAGGTTTGTCTTGCCGCAGCTGTCGCCGCGCCCGCCGCTGGAATCCGCTTCTATCAATCAGGCCGCGTTGTCGGAGTTCCCGTTGCTCTGTCCGTTGGAACTGCCGCTGGAGCCGCCATTGAAGAAGTAATTGAAGAAATCGTTCAGGTTGCCGTTGGAATACTGGTTGCTGTTCTGATTATCCTGGGTGTTCTGTTCAGTATTGTCCTGAGTGGACGTCTGCTGATCCTTCGGAACTGCCGCCCAAGTGACTTCCACCGTCTTGGTCTGGCCGCTGCGGGAAATGGTAAAGGTTGCGGTATCGCCTGCGGAGTAACTCTTTTTCGCCGCAGTCAGATCCTCCATGGAACTGATCTTGGTATCATCAATTTTGATGATTACGTCGCCGACTTTCAGTCCGGCTTTGCTGGCTGCGCTGTCGTCCTGCACAGCGTAGATATACACGCCCTCGGTCAATCCGGTCTGCTGTGCCATCTGCTGATTGATGGTGCCGGCCGTCACGCCCAGATAAGGCTTGTTGGTGACATAGCCGTTGGTCATAATATCCTGGATCATGGCAAACACATCGTTGATGGGAATTGCAAAGCCCAGGCCCTCCACAGAGGTGTCGGAGTAGTTGGAATACTTGGCCGAGACAATGCCCACCACTTCGCCATAGGCGTTGAACAGCGGGCCGCCGGAGTTACCCGGGTTGATGGAGGTGTCGGTCTGGATCATATTGAACGGAGTGCCGTCCACGTTGATGGGACGATTCACGCTGGAAACCATACCTCCGGACATGGAGAAGGTCAACTCGCCCAAGGGATTGCCAACCGCCAGCACATGGTCGCCAACGTTCAGCTTATCGCTGTCGCCCAAAGTGACGGGCTGAAGCCCGGTAGCATCGATCTTCAAAACGGCAATGTCGTAGTCTTCGTCGCTGCCGATCACAGTTGCGTCATACTCCTTGCTGTCATACAGCGTTACCTTTACGCTGGAAGCATCGGCAATTACGTGGTGATTGGTGACGATATAGCCGTCGGAAGTAAGAATGAACCCGGTGCCGGAGGATGCGGATTCCACCTGTTGCCCAAAGAAGTTGGTCGAGGTAGCAGAGGTATTGATGGACACCACACTGTTGACATTGGCGGCGTAGACCTCCGCATCGGACATAGAGGTCTTTCCATCCACCGTTTTCACGGTTACCTGAGTAGCTGTCCGCCCGCTGACATCCACGCTGGTAGAGTCGCCGGAATTCTGCGTCAACCCCCAGGTGACGCCGGCTCCTACAGAGCCGCCAACCATGGCGCAGGCCAGCGCCATCGCCACAAGTTTTGCACCGGAGTGATTTTTCTTCACAGGCTTCATCTCCAAAATAGGCTGCTGTGCTGTTGCTGTATTCTGGGCTGCGCTGTCATCCGCAGCTCCATACGGGATATTTTCACTGCCATCCTTACGATAAGTATAGTGGTAAAGATTCTTTTCATCGTTATACATAACTGATTCCTCCTTGTATCTTTCGTCGCCGCGCCGCCGGTCAAATGGGCCGGGGTTCGTCTGGAAGTATAATACACGAATTGGGGTTTGGTCTTTCTGTACGTTCGAGGCCCTGTACTTTGCTTTTCACAGGTCCCTTTCCGTATTGTTTGACTGAAGTATAATATGCCTATCTTAAACGAACATGAAAATACAAGAATTTATTTAAAAGATTTTTTATGACTTCTCCTCTCAAAAGAACGCATCGGCAGTACGTCTGTTGGTACCTCACAAGCTCTGCAAATGCGTGGCCAGCGGCTATCCGGACTTCATGCACCC
>QKDF01000028.1 GCA_003245395.1 Clostridia bacterium | reverse complement strand
ATCGAGACATCGAAGGTATTGCATAACACAAAATAAAAAGCCAACGAAGCAGGGTGTAATACCGCTTCATTGGCTTTTGCTATTTATAGACCATACTGAGGATCAAAGTAATCCGCGAGAGTTAATAAGCCATGAGAAAGAAAGAATCTTCCCAAGCTTACTAGAACATCCATGTACCGGGGCTTGAGCATCATACAAGAAGAGCTTGCATAGAGGTGCTGCCTATCATTTACTCAATATTTGCACCGACGTCGCGGTATCGGGATTTCACCTCATCCGGTACGTCGTTCATAATCAAAAGATCGGCGCTCTCCAACCCAAAAATTCGCTTTTTTGACCGTTTTCCCAGCTTGCTGGTATCCATCACCGCAATCACATGCTTCGCGCTGGCCGCCAACGTCTGGATAATGCCAATCTCAGGAAAGCGGAAGTCGCTGTAGCCCGCTTCATCAACTGCATTAATGGACAAAAATACATGGTCTGGGGAGTATTGCGACAGTTCTTTTTCACAGGTGCACCCATAAGTGGAACGCTCCATGACATCCACTTCTCCACCCGCCAGTACCGTGTGGATAGAGGAATTCTGCATCAATACGGCCACGGCGGCCAGGTTGTTTGTAATAACTGTCAAATTTGAAAACCGCTTCACAATCTCCTGCGCCAGCACCGCGTTTGTAGTACCGGAGTTCAGCGCAATCAATTCTCCCGGTTGAATATGCCGCAGAGCCTTGATTGCCGCCTGCCGCTTCAGCGAGATGTTGATAATCTCTCTGCCGCTGAAATTGGAAATTGAAGCCAACGCTTCCGGCAAACAGGCGCCTCCCCGCACACACTTTACCAAGCCGGACTGCTCCATGGTTTTCAGATCCCGGCGTACGGTGTCCAATGATACATGCATCATGGCGGCAAGATCGGCAACTTTGACATTGGTGCGAAGCTGGATTTGCTGCAGGACAAATTCGACTCGTTCTGTATATAGCATAGCGGCTCCTCGATGATTGTATTGCATTTATTCTAGCAAGTTTTTCCTTCCAATACAATACAAAATATACCGCAAGGGCGTGCAGATTTGCATGCGATATCAAACAAGTATGGAGAATAAAAGACTTCCGCACGGGTGCGGAAGTCCTTTATTTTCAAGAAGATTTTCTGTCTTCTCCCTTGGTTTTCATCGTGTGCCCGCACAGGACAGCAGTCTCCTTTTGCGGATATGCATAGGAACCCGAAAGTATTTTTATTCGGCGGAGACGAGATATTTTTCTATAAAAGCATCCATATTTCGGAAGTCCGGAAGGCGTTCTTTCAGAACCTCATAATCCCAATCCCACCACGCGGCGCGTTCAATCCGCTTCACGAGGTCCGGAGAAAATCGCATTCTGATTTTTTTCGCGGGGACTCCCACTACCACGGAATAGGGTTCCACATCTTTTGTCACCACAGATCCGGTGCCAATCACCGCTCCATTTCCGATGGTAACTCCCGGCATTATGCTGGCGTTATGCCCGATCCAGACGTCATTCCCGATGGTAACAGGCTTGGATCTGCGCCATGCGAAAAAGTCCTCGTCATCCGGACCCATGCCGTAATGGGAACTGCGATAGCTGAAGTGGTGCTGGGCAACCCGCGTAAAAGCGGGGTGGTTTCCGGGATTAATGCGCACAAAGCTGGCGATGGAGCAGAATTTTCCAATCGTGGCATAGTCCATCTGGTTATATCCCGAACAGTAAGAGAAGTCCCCCATTGTCACCTTGTTGAGTATGCTGTGCGCCTGTACATATGTATAGGCTCCAAGAACCGTGTCATTAAGAACGACATCTTCTTCTACGTACGGTTCCGGTCCAAGCGTTATCTCCGGCATATTGCATTCACACCGCTTTCTTCAGAAATAAAATCGCCGATTCCAAACGGCTGCGGCTCGTACTTGCCGTGGTAGTCGCTTCCGCCTGTGAGAAAGAGGCCGTATTCTTCAGCGAACTCCCGGATAATGTCCATGTCCTGCTTGTTGTTGGCATGGTGGTTCAGCTCCAGCCCGTCCAGGCTGTGCTCAGCCAAAGCCGGAATCAGATCAAAATTTTGCTGCTGACCGCTGTGGGCGAGAACAGCCAAACCTCCCGCTGCTTTTACCGCGTCCACAGCCGCAAAAACATCCGGATATTCAATATCAAAGTGGCAGATGCCGTTGTTCTTAAAAATGGACTGATAAAAGCTGCCAAACATCTCCTCCGCCTGGCCCGTGGAGACAAGCCAGTCCATAATGTGCTGCTTGTACAGGTATTTTCCATCCGCCCTGGCAAGTTTTGCGGCATCGATGCGGTATCCGTGTTCCAGCAGAATCTGAACCTGCCGTTCGGAATTGCGGTTTCTGGCTTCCAGCGTGGGCCTGGTAAATTCGTCCACCAGTTCGGGGCGCTCCATGCAATATCCCAGAATGTGCGCGCGTCTGCCGTTGCGATCTACGGTAGAAATTTCAATACCGGGAATAACCTGTACAGCGCCAGCATGCGGAATTTTGGAAAAATGAGAGATGGTATCGTGATCTGTGATGGCGATGGCATCCAGTCCTTTTTTCTCCGCAGAGCAAATGATTTCTTCAACGGAGTCGCTGCCGTCGGAAACGGTAGAATGGATGTGCAAATCCGCCTTTAACATAAAAATCCCCCCTCCGCGATATTAAACACCTTGTCGCAGACGCACTCCATGAACTCCAGATCATGGAAAATTCCGATCATGCTGGTGTCTTTTTCCTTGAGTCTCTTGAGCATTTCCCGCACCAGGATTTTGGTCTTGTTGTCCAGGGAGGCGGTTGGTTCATCCAGCAGCATCAGGCGGGGCCGCTTCACCATGGCGTGAGCCAGATTCAGCCGCAGCCGCTCACCACC
>QKDF01000227.1 GCA_003245395.1 Clostridia bacterium | reverse complement strand
GCATGTTTTTCAGAGACCTGCGCTCTTCCCACTGTCAAGCCCTTCAGTCCGCACTGGTCGATCAGTGTGCCGGCAAAATATCCCTTCGGACGCTTGAAGGTGCTGCCCGCACTGGGCCACTCCAGAGGTTGGCTTTTTTTTCGGCGGGCCTTGAGCTCCTCCATTTTCTCACGGATCTTGTCTTCATCACCTGACATCAGACGGAACTCCGCGCTCAGCACTACCCAGTCCGGATGATCGGTCAGGACACTGTGGCGGTAATCAAAAGCCATGGAATCTTCGTCAAGGGATACAACCCCTTCCTCCAGATTCAGGATGGTAACTCGAGTCACTACCTGTTTCATTTCTCCGCCATAAGCGCCTGCGTTCATACAGACGCCGCCGCCCACTGTACCGGGAATCCCATGCGCGAATTCCAGTCCCGTCAGGCTGTGTTTACGGGCAAAGTCCGCCAGTCGAGCCAGCGAGCAGCCAGCCCACGCCTCAATCGTAACGCCATCTCCCTGCAGTTCCAGTCCGTTTATTCCCGCAGAGGTATCAATGACCAGACGATCCAACCCCTCATCCGGGATCAGTAAATTGGTACCGTTGCCGATCACGAGAGTCTTTGCGCCACACTCCTGCGCAAAATGGAGCAGCAGCACCAACTGCTCTGCGGTGGTAGGAAATGCCATGCGCCGTGCCGGACCTCCGATATGAAAAGACGTATGCCGACTCATCGGCTCCTCTTTCACCACCCGCAGATCGGGCAGATATTCTCTCGCCGCTTGGTCGAAACTTTCAGACCAGTCCATAGAGCCCCCCTGTTTCAAATTGCCTGCCTGAGCAGCGCTGCACCAATAATTCCGGCGTCATTGCCCAGTTCGGTCTTAACGATGCGGGTCAGCCGCCCCCCATGGCGCGCAAAACACTCCCGCTCCACCAGTTCTCGCAGTGGATACAGCAGAGCCGCATCCGATTCATTGCTGATCCCGCCGCCGATCGCCAAAACCTCCGGCTGCAGAATATTGATAAGATTTATCACACCGGTGGCCAGATCTTGTACGTACTCTTCGCAGACTCCTTGCGCAGCTGCATCTCCCTGCTCAGCAGCAAGAAACGCGGTACGTCCGCTCACTGTTTCGCCCCCGTGAGAGCCGGACCACAGCAGGCTGTCAGGAGACTTCTCCATTGCCTCACGCGTCATACGGATCAGCCCAGTGGCGGAAGCATAGGTTTCCCAGCAGCCCCGGCGCCCGCAGTTGCAGAGCACACCGCCCTGGCAAATGACCATATGGCCCACTTCTCCAACCATCCCGCCGCCGGCATACAGTTTCCCGTTCAAAATAAATCCGCCGCCAATACCGGTTCCCAGCGTTATTACTGCAAAATCACGGGTTCCGCGGCCCGCGCCGCAAAAATACTCCCCGACCGCAGCACAATTGGCATCGTTCTCCAGCAAAACAGGAACGTTCAAATAGTGGGCAAACAGCTGCCCGATCGGCACATTTTCCATAGGAATATTGCAGGTGTATACGATCGTTCCATCCGCCACGGCACCGGGAATCCCCATGCCGACGTACTCCAGTTTTTCAGGGTCCGCTCCGCCGTCTCGGGCCACTTGCATCGTAAGCTCTGCCAGAGTGTTTACGAATTTCTCCGGCCCCTGAAAAACTCCCAGAGGACTCTTGCGACTTGCCAGAAGATGACCTTGCTCATCCACCAGACCTGCTTTCAAATTGGTGCCGCCCACGTCGATGCCCACAAACATCGTCATTCATTCCTTTCTTCTCCGTCTGTGCACAGGCAGTTCAGTTCCCCGCTTTACTACCCTGATCAGCCTGAAAATCCACGCGCCGTGCCAGTTCCTCAGCGGCATTGTAGCCAAATCGGCGATGGCGGTTATTCATCGCTGCAACTTCCACAATACTGGCCAGGTTCCGTCCCGGACGGACAGGGATGGTCACGCAGGGGATCTGCAGATCCATGATCTCCGTAAAATGATCTTCAATGCCCAGTCGGTCATAAAATTTCGTGCTGTCCCACTGCTCCAGCTGCACCATCAGATCCACCTGTGCCTCTGTCTTGACAGCCCGCATTCCAAACAGCTGCCGCACGTCAATTACGCCGATACCGCGAAGCTCAATATAGTGGCGGATGACTTCTGGAGCAGTTCCCATCAGGTTATTGGAGACCCGCCGAATTTCCACCGCATCGTCGGCCACCAGGCGGTGTCCGCGCATAATCAGCTCAATGGCGGTTTCACTTTTGCCAATACCGGAGTCGCCTGTGATCATGACGCCTTCACCATACACATCCATCAGAACTCCGTGACGAGTAATGGAGGGGGCCAGCTGCTGATTCAAATATTCAATGGTGTGCGCAGTAAAATCCACCGTGGTTTCCTCGGTCCGCAGCAACGTACGCTCATGCTCGCGGGCACTTTCCAGGCATTCAGGAAAACAGTCCAAATGTCTGGCAATGACCAGGGCAGGAATATCATAAAGGAACAGGTCGTCAAATGCCTTTTTCCGCTCCTCCACCGTCAGTCCCTTAAGATATGTGATCTCTGCCTTTCCGATCACCTGTAGGCGGCGGGGATCAAAATAATCAAAAAATCCCAGGAACTGCAGCCCGGGACGGTTCACATCCGTAATGGACAAAACGGCGTCGTCAAAATCGTTTCCGCAGTTGAGGATTTCCAACCCGAATACTTGCGTGAAGTTCTTCATTTTCAATGCTTTTCCAGCCATTGAACCATTCTCCCTTCCACGACATCGTGCTGCGCGCCACCAAGGGCGAGCACTTGTAATGCCATCATTTTTCCTATCGGTATCGCACGCCACACAGCTCACCACAGGCCATCGCTCAAATTGAGACCCGCCCCACAGAAAATGCACATACT
>QKDF01000105.1 GCA_003245395.1 Clostridia bacterium | reverse complement strand
TCGCTCAGAGCCAGCTTTCGCGTATAGGTCAGGGTGCAGTTCACAGCCCCGTCCTTTCCGGACATGGCATAGCCGGCGGAGGCAAGGGTATAGCGGTTCAAACCCAGGGCGGATACTTTGCGAGCTGCCGCGTCCAGAGAATCCTGGGAAAGTACGCCCTGGAGCTTTTCAATGGCGGCCTGTTCCTGTTCATTTAAATTCGCGGCTTTGTTGGAAAGTTCGCCGTACCCCGCAGACGTGGGACTAGCGGATTCCTCTGTGCCATCGGATGAATTCCTGCGGGCGGTATCCCAGGCTTCAGTCATGTTTACCAGTTTTCCGGTCAGTGCGTCCACATAATATCCGTCTCCGGATGCGGGTACATACCGCAAAACCGCAGAAGAATCGTCTCCGCTTTCAGGCAGTACATATTGGAGCTCCAGGCTGACAGTGCTTGCCAGAGCCGCTCCCGCCGTTTCCGATGAGATGGCTGGAACAGAGGAGGGAACTTCGTTCAGATAGGCCTCATAGCAATCGTCCCGGCTGAAAGACTCTATTTCACCTGTTTCGGCGCTGATCTGCAGCAGGGCGCGGTTAGGGGAAGAAATTCCATTAAGCAAGATCTGTGCGGAAATTGTATAATCCGACCCGCTCAGTGAAAGCGGCATTGCCTGTGTGGTATCCTGTAACTGTGCGCTTTCGCCGTTCGTCAGGACAAGATCCAGGAATTTTTTGGCGGCGCTCATGGCTGCGGATATGGATACCTTTGAAAAAGAGGGAGAATAGGAGCCGTTATGAATGCTCCAGACGCGGTCGGAGGAGTTGAGACTGTATTGCATCACCTTTCCGGTATCGGTAGCGAGGACACGGAGACTGTTCCCGTCCTCATCGGACCAGTTCAGGGACCAATAGCGCAGAGCCCCCATATCGTCCACATCTCCGGTAAAGCTGGTATAGCTGTTGCCTATGGAAAGCGTGCTTTTCACTGCAAGCGTTACCCGGGTCAGTTCTTCGTCCAGATTTTCTTCTGCCGCAAAAGCCGGAATGCAAAGCCCCAATGTCATCAAGATGCTCAGTGCCAGGCTGAGCCATTTCTTTTTCATGAAAAATCCTTCCTTTCCAATGCGGAAGCATCCCCGCATTACACTTTCTTCTGTAGACGTTTGAGGAGGAAAAAGGTTCCCATTTCAGGAAAAATTATCCTGGCCTGCTGCGGGAGCGGCAGATGGCGGGCGGGATATTCGTGCTTATGGCATGCAGACCCGCAAATATCTTTATAAAAAAATAATACGGGAACACGGATCGGGATACCGCTGAAATATCCTTTTTGCTATTGTATATAGTGAAAGGGGGCGCAGTATGGGGATTTTACTGATGATTGCAGCCGTGGGCCTGATTGCACTGGGGTATCTCATCATGTATAGGATTGACCGGTTTATTGGCAGCGGCGGTGTTCTTGACAGTCCGCAGGGGCGGGCAAATTGCGGAGTCCTGCTGTATGGAGCCCCCGAAATCGCTCTGCAGATTCAAAAAATGGGAATGAAATGTACGTTGATGGAGAATCCGGTTTTCCCGGATAAGGGCTTTTACTCTGCAGTTTTCGCGCTGTCTGCAGGTGACCCCGGTAATCTGACGGTTTGCAGGGCGGCAAAACGGACCGACCCTTCGATTTACATGGTTGCGCGATGTAATGAGCCGGAATTGCGGGAAGCTTTTGAGGCTGCCGGGGTAGACTATGTTCTCGGAGGCGAAGAAACAGTTGACTCTTTTCTGGCGGAGCTGAGAGGTATATATAGATGAATATTAAAAAATGGAATGCAACGCGCGTCCTGACGGTTGGATTTGCGTGTATGATTTTTATGGGAGCTATACTGCTCAGTCTGCCGATCGCCAGCCGCGGTGGGAGAGGAATCCCGTTTCTGAACGCGCTGTTTACATCCGCCTCTGCCTCCTGCGTGACTGGGCTTGTGGTATACGACACCTGGACACAGTTTTCAGTATTTGGGCAGGCCGTGATTCTTCTGCTGATTCAGATTGGCGGGCTTGGCTTTATGACGGTTGCCATTTTGTTTTCACTTGCGGCAGGAAGGCGGATTGGATTGCGTGAACGCTCATTGCTTTCCGAGGCCGTCAGCTCTATGCAGCTTGGTGGAATTGTCCGGCTTGTAAGACGGACACTGATCGGTACGGCGATCCTTGAAGGAACGGGAGCCTGCCTGCTGGCCATCCGGTTTGTGCCCGCGTTCGGAGTCGGACGGGGAATCTGGTTTGCAATATTCCACTCGGTATCGGCCTTCTGCAACGCCGGATTCGATTTGATGGGAATCCGGGCTCCGGTATCCTCACTGACGAGCTTTTCTCGTGACCCGCTGGTAGTCCTGACGATTGCCGGTTTGATCATTACAGGAGGCGTTGGCTTTGTCGTATGGAACGATCTGGTTGAAAACCGCTTTCGTCCGGGAAAGCTCAAGCTGCATACGTGTGTGGTTTTGGCCTCTACGCTGGTGCTTCTTGTGGCCGGTACTGTGCTTTTCCTGCTTTTGGAGAGAAACGGCGTGCTGGCCCGGATGAGCATTGGCAGCCAGCTTCTATCGGCATTTTTTCAGTCTGTGACCCCTAGAACCGCCGGCTTTAATACGGTGGATATCGCATCCCTTTCAGAGGGGGGCAAGCTGATTACGATGCTTTTGATGTTCATCGGTGCCGCTCCCGGCGGTACAGGAGGCGGAATCAAGGTCACGACCATGGCCGTAATGGCTGCTGCTGCAATTGCTCAGTTCCGCAAGGAGGAAGATGTTTCAATCTGGAAATTCCGACTGGAGAGCGATATCATCCGGCGGTCTTTCTGCAGTGTGACGATCTATCTGACACTGACTCTGGGCGGAGTCCTGGTGCTGTGCGCACAGGGACAGAGGCTTGCAGCTTCCGCGTTTGAATGCTTGTCTGCGATCG
>QKDF01000168.1 GCA_003245395.1 Clostridia bacterium | reverse complement strand
ACCTTTTTATTCGAGTGGGCGGCCAATCAGATGAAATCCGCCGTTGTGGGCGGAGCATTCGGCCAAATCACGGATTTTTTTGAACTGTTCGAATATGCGTCGGAGCGCAAATATGCGCTGCTGCGGGAAAGTCCGCACATTCTGGATTTTACCGTGCGGGCGTTTTACGCCCCGCAGGGGCCGGTTTCCCAGGAGATCAACCAAAAGATCGCGGAGCAAACGGCGGCCATTTTCAGCACGTATTTTTCCGGCATCGATTTTTCAAAATTCCGGGAAGATGTGAACCCCCAGGAGGTTTATCGCATGCTGGTATGGATGTCCGAGGGCTATCTGCACGAGCAGCGGCTGGCAGAGCAGAGTATGGATCTGGAGGACATCATGGAGAAATTCAGGCATTGGACGGCCTGGTTCAAAAGACTGTCTTATAAGGAGGAGTTTGTGTGAGCGCGGTAATTGAAACGAAAAATCTGACCAAGTACTACGGCAGCGCCCGCGGCATCATCGACGTCTCCCTCACCGTGGAGGAGGGAGAGATCTTCGGTTTCATCGGCCCCAACGGCGCAGGCAAATCCACCACCATCCGCACGCTGTTATCCCTCATCCGCAAAACCAGCGGCGAGGCCAAAATCTTCGGGCTGGACACCGAGCGGGACAAGGTGAAAATTCTGGAGGACGTGGGGTATCTGCCCGGCGAGGTGTTCTACTACGACGACATGCGGGCCATCGATCTGTTCCGGTATTCCGCCAGCTTTTATCGGAAGGACTGCACGAAGCGGATTGAAGAGCTGTCCGCTCTGCTGGAGCTGGACGTCCACAAAAAGATCGAGGACATGAGCCTGGGCAACAAGAAAAAGGTCGGCATCATCCAGGGGCTTCTGCACTCTCCGCGGCTGATCATTCTGGACGAACCCACCAGCGGCCTGGACCCTCTGATGCAGAAGACCTTCTTCAATCTGATTAAGGAGGAAAACCGCCGTGGGGCAACCATTGTGTTCTCCTCCCACATTCTCAGTGAGGTTCAGCGCATCTGTGACCGCGTGGCCATCATCAAGGACGGCCGGATCGCAGCCGTGCAGAGCATTGACGAGCTGCGCCGCAGCGCCTATAAAAGCGTCAGCTTCACGCTCCGGGACGGCACGGTTCCAAAGGACTTCACCCTGTCCGGCGCGGAGAATCTCCAGATCTCCGGCGCCAGTGTCGGCTTCCTGTTTCAGGGCGATGTGAATTTCCTGCTTTCCACGCTGGCGCAGTACCAGTTGATGAATGTGGACATCACGGAACCGGATCTGGAGGATATCTTCATGCACTACTATGTCGGATAGGAGGTGTGCGGTTTGAACATCTTCCTCTTTGAGCTCAAAGCCCAGCGCAAGGGCTTTTTCATCTGGACCATCGCCCTTCTGGCGATATTTCTGGCCTTTATGAACGGCTTTTACGCCCCCTTCATGGCCGACAGAAGCGCCGTGGAGGATGCGCTGCGCAGTCTGCCTCCCGCCTTCGCCGCCGTTTTCGGCGTGAATCTGGACTCCTTTTTCTCTTACGGCGGCTTTTTCCAATTCCTGTACACATATCTGAGCCTTGCGGGGGCAATCATGGCGGCCTCCATCGCTCTGGCCGTCTTTTCGCGGGAAAAGCGCTCCAAATGCGTGGATTTTCTCTTCGTCAAGCCCGTGGGCCGCGGGCAGGTGTTCCTTTTTAAACTGCTGGCGTGCCTGGCGCTTCTGGCGGGCGTGAACGTGCTGTTTCTGGCCGTGTCGGCGTTCTCTTACCTGGGCAGCGGCGAGGACTCCGCCGGACTGGGCAGAGCGCTTCTTGCGTCATCGGCTCTGTTTTTCACTCAGCTGGTCTTTTTGTTCCTGGGCATTCTGCTGGCTGTTTTTGCCCGGAAAATCCGCTCGGTCTCCGGCTCCGCCATGGCGGTGGGCTTCGCCGGCTTTCTCATGCTGAGCCTATGCGCCCTTACCGAGGAGGACGCCCTGCGCATGCTCTCGCCGCTGGATTATTTTCGGCCCCAGACTGTCTTTTCCACGGGCAGCTTTGAGGGACGCTATGTCGCCATGGCCGCGGCCGTGGTGATCCTCTGTGCCGCGCTGTCTTTCTTCCGTTACTGCAGCAGCGACACAAAGGCAATTTGAAACGGGAGGTGAACGGAGATGAATCTTTTCCTGCGGGAACTGCGCACCGGGCGCAAAACGTTTCTGATCTGGACAGTCGGTATGTTCGCCCTGTGCTTTGTGGGCATCATCAAATACCAGAGCTATACCGCCAGCGGCGCCATGACGGAGCTTCTGGCCTCCTTCCCCCGCATTGTTCTGGCCGTCATGGGCATTATGAGCCTGGACATCGGCACTCTGCGCGGCTATACGGCGCTGCTGTTTTACTATATCCTCATCTGCACCGTGATCTATGCCGTCCATCTGGGCACGGCCGCCGTCTCCCGGGAGTCCGTGGATAAAACGTACGAATTCGTCTTTACCAAGCCCCGCTCCCGGAGCTGGATTCTGGCCCGGAAGCTCGGCGCCGCTTACCTCTACCTGGTGGCTTTCTGCATACTCAACGGGATCTTTTCCATGCTGGCCGCCGCGTATCTGAATCCTGGGGAGGCCATCGGTCAGGAAGTCGCCCTGTTCTCCCTGTCCACCTTTTTGATCGGCGCGCTGTTCACGGCGCTCGCAGCCCTGTTTTCCGCCGGGGCAAAGCGACCGGAGAAGGGCGCTCTGTGGGGCAATTTTGCGTTTTTCTACGCACTGATCCTGGGCATGACGTACAATCTGCTGGAAAAGCCCGGGCTTCTGCGGCTGATCTCGCCGTTTCAGTATTTTCTCGCCCCCGACCTGATCGCCGGAAAATTTGATATTTTGTATACCTTGATAACACTGCTTCTCACCGCCGCTTTTCTCCGGCAAGCGTTCCCCATTTTTTCCCGGAAGGATCTGGTCTG
>QKDF01000068.1 GCA_003245395.1 Clostridia bacterium | reverse complement strand
CTCCCGCCGATAAAACCGGTTGGCCGCTTTGAAAAACGCATGCGTATTCTGATTGGCCTCCTGATCCAGCAGATCCCAGTCCAACTGCCCGTTGGCATCCCACTCGTGCAGCTGTCCCAGCTCCGCTCCCATGAACAGCAGCTTTTTCCCGGGATGCGCCAGCAGATATGCATAAAATCCCCGCAGGCAGCGCAGCTGATTGGGGTAATCACCGGGCATTTTCCCCACCAGTGAACCCTTCATATGCACCACCTCGTCGTGGGAGATCGGCAGCACGAAATTTTCAGAGAAGGCATACATCATGGAAAATGTGATATCCTTATGATTGAACTGCCGGAAATAGGGGTCCATCTTCAGGTATTGGCACATGTCGTTCATCCAGCCCATGTTCCACTTGAGATTGAAACCCAGTCCTCCCACCTCCACTGGGCGGCTTACCAGCGGCCAGGCAGTGGATTCCTCCGCCACCATCAGTACAGCCGGGTCCACGGAAAAGGCCATGCGGTTAAGATTCTGTAAAAATGTGATGGCCTCCAGATTCTCGTGTCCGCCGTTTTTATTGGGCGTCCAGCGCCCTCCCTGGCGGTCATAATCCAGATACAGCATAGAGGCCACCGCATCCACTCGCAGCCCGTCAAGGTGGTACGTTTCCAGCCAGTATCGGGCCGAAGAGAGCAGGAAGCTGACCACCTCGGGCCGGCCGTAATCGAAAACCCGGGTCCCCCAGCCGGCGTGCTCCCACTTATTCGGGTCGCTGTACTCATAGCAGCAGCTGCCGTCAAATTCGTACAAGCCCTGCGCGTCCTTGCAGAAGTGAGCAGGCACCCAGTCCAGCAGCACGGTAATGCCGTTTCGGTGCAGATGATTTACAAACCACATGAAATCCGCCGGTGTGCCGAACCGGGACGTGGGCGCGAAATACCCAGTACACTGATAGCCCCAGGAGTCATCCAGCGGGTGCTCCAGCACCGGCAGCAGCTCCACAGCCGTATACCCCATTTCCTTCACATAGCTTGCCAGTTCCTTGGCCATGGTGCGGTAGTCATAGAAATCGCCGTTCTCCCGCCGACGCCAGGAACCCAGATGCACTTCATAGATATTCAGCGGCGAGTCGTATATTGACGCATTCCCTCTTTTCTCCCGGAACGCCTCGTCCGTCCAGTGAAACCCGGCAATATCGTACAGCTTGCTGGCCGTGCCCGGCCGGGTCTCGGTGTGAAAGCCATAGGGATCCGCCTTGTAGTACACGGTTCCGTCCGCGCCGGTCACGGCATATTTATAGACGTCGTACTGTTTCAGGCCGGGTACAAAGCCTGACCAGACCTCCCCTTTTCTGTGCAGCGGTGCTGCATTTATCTCCCAGTCGTTGAATTCGCCGACCACGGAAACAGCCTGTGCGGTGGGTGCCCAAACCCGAAATATCCACCCCTGCTTTCCGCGCTGCTGCGCCGGATGGGCGCCGAACCAGTTCCAGCCGTCGGTCAGTGTGCCGCTGTGGAACTGCGCGGCCTGTCCATTTCCTGCCATGGCCTCTCTCCTCTCCCGCTGCGGATCGGATCTATGCTTCCCGCAGTCGGTTAATCGTTTTCTCGAATCTTGTCGGGGTTACTTTTTCCTTACCATCATTATACAGCCGGTGTAAAACAGCGTCAAGGTTGTGCAATGTCGAAAAAAGGCTGTCATTTCGGGCATTGTGGGCAAAGATATACCGCAGAAGGCCCGATTTTTGCACAACCGTTTCATCACCTGCTGCAGGACCCGAAATTTTCCTGAAACCTTTCATCATTTTCTTTCGTCTATTTAATATCGTAACCGGCCTTTTAAAAAGGCAAAGGAGTGATTCCAATGAAAAAGATGGCTTTTGTCTGCATCGCCGCAATGCTCTTCCTGACAGCCTGCGGACCTGCTCCCGCCAGCTCCGGCAGCTCGTCCGCCGCGGGAAATTCTTCTTCGCAAAGTCAGGAAGTCGGCGCAGCTATCACGCCCGATCAGGGTGCCGCTCTGCTTGAGGAAAAGCTGGGCAGCGTAGACAGTTCCACCGGGAACCAGATGTCCTACGGGTATGAAGACACGATCACGCTGGATGGTACCGAATATTATCGTTACAGGGTTTCCTGGCTGGTGGACAACGACCATCTGTCCTACCTGACGGACTATCTGGTGTCCACCGACGGGAAAGAGATTAAAGAATATGTACCGGAAGAATCCAATCCCTCCAGCGCAGATCTGCGCAGTGCGGCAGATGCACTGCTGGAATCCATGAAGACACGGGATTTCGCATCTGTCGCCGCATGGGTAGACCCGGAACAGGGCGTCACCTTTACACCGTATTCCTACGTCAACTTTGATCATGACCTGACGCTCACCGCAGATGAAATCGCCGGCATAGCCACGGACACCACCATACGGCACTGGGGTGTTTACGACGGCAGCGGAGAGCCCATTGACCTGACCACCGCAGACTACTGGGACAAATTTGTATGGAACGCGGACTATACTGCCGCGCCGGACGTGACCATCTGCGGCGTGGCCCAGCAGGGCAACATCCCCGAAAATGTGGATACCGCCTATCCCCAGGGTACAGATGCCGCTTCGGGCTATTCCTATGTGGAATACCATTACTCCGGCTTTGACGCTCAATATGGCGGCATGGATTGGTGTTCGCTGAAAGTGGTGTTCCGTCAGAGTGACGGTGCGTGGAAGCTGGTGGGGATCATCCACAGCCAGGCAACGATATAAAAAGCCGGCGGAGGGAATTCCAAATTTCCTCCGCCGCGCATTCATCTGGGTGTGCCATCCGCCCGCTTCTGTACCTGTGTACCAAAATAAAAACTGATCACAACGGTGAATACAGTCAGAAACTCCTGTCCGCTGATTTGTCCCCGCAGGGTCAGCACGGAAAATATCGCACTGAGCAGCAGCGTTACAATACTCTTGACTTCGAGCAGCTTATAAAGTT
>QKDF01000139.1 GCA_003245395.1 Clostridia bacterium | reverse complement strand
CTTCGGTGATCTCCACTTTGGAGCCGGAGAGGGTCATCGCCTCGGCAAATTCTTTATCGTCTGCGTCTACTTGGACGAATTCGTTCAGCCATTTACGGGATAAATTCATGATTCTTTCACCTCTTTCAGAACTGCTCCAGGAAGCGGACGTCGTTTTCGAAGATCAGGCGCAGGTCGTTGATCTTAAACTGGCCCATGGCCAGACGTTCCAGACCCATGCCGAAGGCAAAACCGGAGTATACATCCGGGTCGATGCCGCAGTTGCGCAGCACCTTCGGGTGCACCATGCCGGAACCCAGCACCTCGATCCAGCCTTCGCCCTTGCAGGTGGGACAGCCCACGCCGCCGCACTTGTGGCACTGAATGTCCATTTCGCAGGAGGGCTCCGTGAAAGGGAAGTGGTGGGGACGGAAGCGGGTGACCGTACCCTCGCCGTAAATTTTCTGTACCACGGCGTTGAGCGTCCCCTTTAGATCGCCAAGCGTGATGCCCTTGTCGATGACCATGCCCTCAATCTGATGGAACATGGGGGAGTGGGTGGCGTCCACCTCGTCCTTGCGGTATACCCGGCCGGGGGCGATCATGCGGATGGGCAGGGGGCGGGTCTCCATGGCGCGGATCTGCATATTGGAGGTCTGGGTACGCAGCAGCACGGAGGAGTCCTGCATCAGATAGAACGTGTCGGACCACTCGCGGGCGGGATGGCCCTCGTCTGTGTTGAGCTTGGTGAAGTTGTAGTCCGCCAGCTCGATCTCCTGGCCGTCCAGAATTTCAAAGCCCATGCCGATGAAGATATCTTTAATCTCGTCCAGCACGGTGTACATGGGATGTTTGTGACCAACCTTCAGCTTTTTACCGGGGATGGTGACGTCCACCGTCTCGGTTTCCAGCCGCGCCTGAAGGGCTTTTGCCTCCAGAATAGAGGACTGCTCCTCAATGGCTTTTTCCACCGCGGCGCGAACCTCGTTGGCCATCTGGCCCATGATGGGGCGCAGTTCGGCGGAGAGCGAGCCCATCTGCTTCAAAACGGCGGTCAGCTCTCCCTTTTTACCCAGGTATTTGACCCGGACAGTCTCCAGATCGGCGCCGGCCTGGGAACCTAAGATCGACTCCAGGGCGCTTTTCCGGATGGATTCCAACTGTTCTTTCATCATAACGCTCCTTATTTTCAGAATAAAATTCTCAGCTCGCAGATTTGGGCCGCAGGGCGACAAAAAAGCCCTCCGTCCCCAAGTCAGGGACGAAAGGCTGTGCTTCCGCGGTACCACCCAGATTCGCGCCTTCTGGCGCGCACTCATGCCCCCGGTAACGGAGGGGTATCCGGCCATGTCTCCATGGCGGCTCCCGGGCGAACCAAACGAACTGCCCCGGGCCGGCTTGCAGCCGGTGGCCGACCCTCTCTTGGGGGCACGCATCTCGTTATTTTCCCGTTCATCACTGATATCAACTGATATTTATAGCACAAATCCTGCCCGAATGCAAGGGAAAAATTTACGTTCCGTGCGCCGGGTACGGACAAATTCCGGAATAGAACAGAAAAAATCGCACCGCCTGTGCTGCCTTGACGGGACAGGCGCGATTGGATATAATGGCTCTCGTTATCTCCGGAGAGGCGCTGCCGGCTGTGAGCCGCCTTCTCCGGTAAGCAAATTCCGCCGTGAGCGGCGAGGAGGGACTATGCGCATTTACGCCGCGCCCCTGGAGGGGATCACCACCTATCTGTTCCGAAACGCACACCGCGCGATCTTCGGCGGGGTGGACAAATATTTCATGCCATTTTTCTCTCCCGCGGCGGAGCATATCCTCACCGTCCGGGAACTGCGGGATCTGACGCCGGAGCACAATATGGGAATGCCCGTGGTGCCGCAGGTCATGACCCGCAGGGCGGAGGACTTTCTCTGGGCGACGGAGCAGGTGCGGGAGCTGGGGTACGGGGAGGGAAACCTGAATCTGGGCTGTCCCTCCGGCACCGTAACGGCCAAAGGCAAGGGTGCGGGGTTCCTGGCCCGGCCGGAAGAACTGGATGCTTTCATGGAAGAGGTTTTTTCGAAGGTGACGCTGCCTGTGTCGGTCAAGACCCGGCTGGGCATCCGGGAGGCGGAGGAATTCGACCGCCTGCTGGAAATCTACAACCGGTATCCGCTCACTGAATTGATCATTCATCCCCGTGTGCAAAAGGACTTTTATAAAAATACCGTCCGGCTGGACGCCTTTGCCGCTGCTCTGCCCCGCAGCCGCAATCCGGTGGTGTATAACGGCGATCTTGTGACGGCGGAGGACTGCGCCGTCTTTTCCGAACGATTTCCCGGAGTGGATACGGTGATGCTCGGGCGGGGACTGATCGCAGACCCGGCCCTTCCCCGAAAGCTGCGGGGCGGGGCTCCGGCGGACCGGGAGGAGCTGCGCCGGTTCACCCAGACGCTTTATCAGGGCTATCGGGAGGCATACGGCCACCCTGGCGGTGCGGCCCAACGGATGAAGGAGCTGTGGTTCTACCTCATCCACCTTTTTGCGGACGGGGAGCGTTACGCTCGGAAGATGCGCCGCGTCCGCAGTCCGCAGGAATACGAGGAATTGGAAGCCGGAATTTTTCAGGATCTTGTCTTGTTGAAAGAGGCTGCGGGGCCGCTGTAACGGGAATAACGCGAACCTGGACGGGGCAGACTAGCCCTGAGGTGACAGTATGGAACCAAACGATTTGCCGCTGGGACTTGGAATGGCCCTTGCGCAGGATGTGACGGCCATGGAGCGGTTTGCCAATTTGCCGGAGGCGGAGAAGCAGGCGATTGTCGACCGGGCGCATGCGGTTCAGTCCAAAGCCGAGATGCGCGCCTTTATTCAGGAGACACTGGGCTGACAGAAGGAGAAGAGCAGCAAAGGCCGAAAGCTCATAAGAAAGTAAAACGTTCCCTTGAATCCGTTGTGGCTTAAGCCACAACGGATTCCTTCTGTTCAGGGATCTTACCAAC
>QKDF01000295.1 GCA_003245395.1 Clostridia bacterium | reverse complement strand
GACATCGAGACAATTCAATAACTCTTTTTCTGAAATCTGTTTTATCATTTTTACCTCGTTCAGTTATATGATATGCTCTTAGAGTTTTAGTTATAAACATAACACGAAGCTCGGCAGACTGGAATTATTATATTGCGAAAAAAGGGGCGGTGGGGACAGAAGATTTTGCAGACTGCCCCATGCGGGGTTGCATTTTGCGCAAAATCCCGTTAAGATAATGAAACCATGCAATCTGTGAGAGGAAATTGAGGGAACAAACATGAGTATCTTGACAGTCAGTCATGTCAGTCACGGCTTCGGGGCCAGACAGATTTTAAAAGACGCGTCCTTCCGCTTGCTCAAAGGCGAGCATATCGGCCTTGTGGGCGCAAACGGCGAGGGAAAGACCACCTTTTTAGACATCATCACCGGCAAGCGGATGCCAGACGAGGGAACAGTGGAGTGGTGTAACCACATCACAACAGGGTATCTGGACCAGTTCAGCGTACTGGAGAAAGGAAAGACCATCCGCGATATTCTACGCTCCGCCTTTGCACCCATGTACAAGCTGGAGCAGGAGCTGCTGGCAAATTATGACCGGATGGGCGAGTGCGAGGGTGATGCGCTGGAGAAGCTGATGGAGGACGTGGGCGAAATTCAGGAGATTCTGGAGCAGTCCGGTTTCTACGTGATAGATTCCCGCATTGAGGAGTATGCCAACGGTCTGGGGCTGGGGGACATCGGACTGGAACGGGATGTCAGCGAGTTGTCCGGCGGTCAGCGGGCAAAGGTGCTTTTGACGAAGCTGCTGCTGGAAAAACCAATGATCCTGATTCTGGACGAGCCGACTAACTTTCTGGATGAGAACCACATCGCGTGGCTGAAACGGTTCCTGCAGAACTACGAGAACGCCTTCATTCTGGTATCCCACGATACTCCGTTCCTCAACGATGTGGTCAACGTGATCTATCATGTGGAGAACACCGTGCTGACCCGCTACTCCGGCGACTATGAGCAGTTTCAGGCACTCTATGACATCAAACGCCATCAGCTGGAACAGGCGTATGTGAAGCAGCAGAAGGAGATTGCCCAGCTGGAGGACTTTGTGGCCCGCAATAAGGCCCGTGCCGCCACCGCCACGCTGGCGCGGAGCCGTCAGAAGCGGCTGGACAAGATGGATGTCATTGAACTGGGGAAGGACAAGCCCAAGTCTGTCTTCTCTTTCACGCCTGCCCGTACCCCTAGCCGCGAGGTCATCGTAGCCAAGCAACTGGTGCTGGGTTACAGCGAGCCGCTGACCCGTCCCGTGGATGTGACGGTGGAGCGCAACCAGAAAATCGCCATCCGCGGTGTCAACGGTCTGGGAAAATCCACGCTGCTGAAAACTCTGCTGGGCCTTATTCCGCCGGTGTCCGGTACGGTGGAGCTGGATCAGTTTGCCGAGGTGGGATACTTCGAGCAGGAGGAGCGGGGCAACGACAACACGGCGCTGGAGGAGATCTGGCAGGAATTCCCCAAAATGAGCAACGGTGAGGTGCGGGGCGCGCTGGCGCGCTGCGGCCTGACCACCGAGCATATTACCACGCAGATGCGGGTGCTCTCTGGTGGCGAGAACGCGAAGGTTCGGCTGTGCAAGCTGATGCTGCGCCCCATGAATCTGCTGGTGCTGGACGAACCCACCAACCATCTGGATGTGGACGCGAAGGACGCTCTGCGGGACGCCATCCGTGATTACAAGGGTACCATGCTGCTGGTGAGCCACGAACCGGAGTTTTACAGCGATCTGGTCACACAGGTGTGGAACGTGGAGGAGTGGACAACGAAGCTGATTTGATTTCGAATAAACATTGCACTGAACCGCTGGCGCGGTGGTATCTAAATCCCAAATTTTTTTTCTATCGAACCTGCTGCAAATGCGGCAGGTTTTCTCTTTGCCCTTTACAATGGAAACATCACTTTAAAGGGGATGATTCCATGACAAATGAAGAGGCCTTTTCTCGAGCCTATGATGAGGTGCGGCTGAGAGGTCTGTCGCCCAAAACAGTTGAGTCATATCTGGGGCGGCTCAGGCTGTTCCTCAAGTATTTCAACGATCGTCCCATTGAAGAAATGAATGAAATCGAGATTCGCGAGTACCTGCTGTACCTGTTGGATTCAGGACACAGCGCTGGATCAGTCAATGTTTGCAACAGCGCGCTGCGCTTTATTTTCGGAGCTGTTCTGGGGCAAAACCTAAACTATCAGCTAATTTATCGACGGCGCGAACACCGGGAGTTCCCAGAATTGATGAGCAAAAAAGAGCTTGCTTATTTCTTCTCCAGCATGGATAACCTCCGTGACAGAGCTATGTTTGAAACCGTATACGGTGCCGGATTGCGTGTATCTGAAATAACATACCTTCGCGCTCAGGACATCGACAGCGAACAGATGAGGATCTTCATCCACCATGGAAAAGGCGGTAAAGACAGATATACGCTGCTCTCACATCGCAATCTGGAAGTGCTGCGAGAGTACTGGAGAGAATACCGTCCAAATCATCCGGAGGGGTATTTGTTTTATCCCAGAAAGCAGCGGCAAAAAGTATGGACGCCGCGCTCGGTGGCAAATGCCTTTCGTAACTGCTGCAAAAATGCCGATCTGCCGGATACTTACACGGTGCATACGCTGCGCCACTGCTTTGCGACACATCTCTTGGAGTCCGGTGCTGAAGTCTGCCAAATCAAAGAGTTGCTTGTACATACGTTCATTCAGACGACTGCATTTTATCTTCACATCGGCAACATGAACAAGCAGATTCAAAGCCCATTGGACTCGCTGCCTAAAAAGCAGGGCCGCAAACCGAAGGTGTCGCCAGATGCCTGAGGTACAAGATATTTTAGAGCAGTACGGTGAAGGTTACCGGCAAAGCCACCGGCTGTCCATGGCTCAACATAAAGCGATGAACGCCATTCTCAATTGCCGCACTGCCAAACTGGGAGGGCACATGGATCA
>QKDF01000030.1 GCA_003245395.1 Clostridia bacterium | reverse complement strand
CGGGAAATTGAACCAAATCTGGCGCTTATCCGTGAGACACTGGAAATGGAAGCAGATGAAGTTGTGATTCCCTTTTCCGCTGAAAAAGGCAATGGTAAGGAGCAATTGATTGCGCTTTTGACCGCTGCCGGGAGAGAATAAGTGAAAAGGGGCCGCCCAGCGGCCCCTTTTTTCTAAGCGCATTTTGCAAAAACTTTGCGTTCCCCTCTATGCAAATGGGGTAAAATACGATAAAATAACCAAGGATAAAATCAAGGCTTCCGGCCAGTGATGCCGGAAAATGGTGGAGGTTTCAAAATGGCAAAACCAGTCTACAAGCGTGTTCTGCTGAAAATCAGTGGAGAGGCGCTGGCCGGAGAAAAGCATTTCGGTCTGGATTTTGAGGTCATCGGTCAGGTCTGTGACGTGATCCGGCAGTGTGTGGATATGGGCGTACAGGTTGGCATTGTAATCGGTGGCGGCAACTTCTGGCGCGGCGTCAAGGACGGGGGCGGCAAGATGGAGCGCACCCGGGCGGACCATATGGGCATGCTGGCCACTGTGCTCAACTGTTTGGCAGTAGCGGATGTCATGGAGCAGAAGGGAATCGAGGTCCGCGTACAGACAGCGGTGGAGATGCGCTCTTTTGC
Organism: Clostridia bacterium; assembly: GCA_003245395.1. Classification (GTDB taxonomy): domain Bacteria; phylum Bacillota; class Clostridia; order Oscillospirales; family Oscillospiraceae; genus Oscillibacter. The sequence goes on along the minus strand of QKDF01000030.1, from coordinate 2,347 downwards.
CGAGCCCTACATCCGCTCAAAAGCCATACGGCACCTGGAAAAGGGTCGCGTTGTGATTTTTGGCTGTGGAACCGGCAATCCTTTCTTCTCCACAGATACGGCGGCAGTGCTTCGGGCGGCCGAGATCGGTGCGGAAGTTATTTTGTTGGCTAAAAATGTGGACGGCGTATATTCTGCAGACCCGTTGAAGGATCCCGATGCCGTTAAATACGACTCCATCACGTATGATGACGTACTGGCGCAGCATCTGCAGGTTATGGATTCCACGGCAACCTCCTTATCTATGGATAACCATATCCCCGTGCTGCTGTTTGCACTGAAAGACCCCCAGAATATTGTCCGCGCATTGTCCGGCGAAAAAATTGGAACGATTGTAAAGGAGTGACCACCATGTTGAAGGAAGCTTACAAGGTCTATGAGGATAAGATGAAGAAAAGCCTGGAGGCTGTGGCCGTGGAATTTGCATCGGTCAGAGCGGGCCGCGCCAATGCCGCCGTGCTGGATCGGATCAATGTGGATTATTATGGCTCTCCTACGCCAATTCAGCAGATTGCGGCGATTTCCTCGCCGGACCCCCGGGCTTTGCTGATTCAGCCTTGGGATGTCTCTGCTTTGAAATCCATTGAAAAGGCAATTCAGGAATCTGATCTGGGTATCAATCCCCAGAACGACGGACGAAGCATCCGTCTTGCCTTCCCGCAGCTGACGGAGGAACGCCGCAAGGAACTGGTAAAGCAGATCCATAAATACACCGAAGGCGGAAAGGTTGCCGTTCGCAATATTCGCCGTGATGCTATGGAAGCGTTCAAGAAGAAGGAAAAGGCTTCTGAAATTACCGAGGATGAGATGAAACAGGCGGAAAAGGATTTGCAGAAGATGACGGACGACAGCTGCAAGAAACTGGATGAGATGTTGGCTGCCAAGGAAAAGGAACTGATGGTAATCTGATGGCGAAGCAGTTGAACGCCGCACTGGCGGGACAGGTGGATAAAAGCCGCCTGCCTCGCCATGTCGCTATTATTATGGATGGGAATGGCCGCTGGGCAACCCGGCGTGGTCTGCCCCGCACCGCGGGACACAAGGCCGGAGCAGAGGCCTTTCGCCGGATTGCCACCTACTGTAAAAATCTTGGGATTTCCTATCTGACCGTTTATGCCTTTTCTACTGAGAATTGGAAGCGCTCGGAGACAGAAGTGAACGCCATTATGCTGCTTTTGAAAAAGTATCTGCTGGAAGCGGTGGACTCTATGGAGCGGGACAATATCCGTCTGCGCTTTTTCGGGGATATGACTCCCATCCCGGCGGAGCTGCAGGCCCTTGCCCATCAGACCGACGAAATCACAGCGCACCTAGATCAGGGAGACTTTCAAGCAAATATCTGCCTCAATTACGGAGGCCGGGATGAGATTGTTCGGGCGGTACGCCGCTATGCTGAGGACTGTGTGGCAGGAAAACAGAACCCTTCGAAAATAAATGAGACATTGTTTTCAGGGTACATGGATTCTGCAGGTATCCCCGACCCAGAACTCATTATCCGTCCTTCGGGGGAACTGCGTCTGTCGAACTTTCTGCTATGGCAGTGTGCCTATTCGGAATTTTATGCAACAGATACTCTGTGGCCAGATTTTGACGAGGCGGAATTGGATCGGGCTATCGCGGCATACCAGCAGCGGGATCGACGGTTTGGCGCAGTAAAATGAACTGATGATCGGAAGGGCGAGTGGAAGATGAAAGCGAGAGTTTTAGTGGCGGCTGCAGGCGTGCCATTTTTATTGCTGATACTGGCCTGGGCTCCGGTGTGGGGCGCAGCGGTTTTGGTGGCGGCCATGTGCGCCGTAGGGGCCTATGAGCTGATGCATGCGGTGCTCCGGGAGAAACGGGACTGGCTGCTGCTGTTTCTGCCTGGCCTTACGGCGGCAGCTTTGGTTGTGCGCATGGAACTGAGAAGAGTGCCATGGCCGCTGTGGTTTGCATTTTTATTGGCTCTGTTCTGCTATTCCATTCTCTGCTATGGCGGTGAGCATCCCGTTTCTTTCGGAGATTTAACCGCAGCACTCTTTTCCGGAATTGTTTTTCCGTTGATGCTGTCCTGCCTGCTGCGGCTGCGGCTGCTGCAGTTTGGTATAGTATGGGTATTTGTCCCGCTGGCTATCGCCTTTGGAAGCGATACATTCGCGCTGTTTGCAGGCATGCTGTTTGGAAAACATAAGTTGGCACCTCACGTCAGTCCGAAAAAGACGGTTGAAGGTGGTGTCGGCGGCCTGGTGGGCGGTGTTATCGGATTGCTGCTGCTTAAATGGATTACCGAACTATTGTTTGGACAGCCGCTGCTCAGTTACACTGCCGC
>QKDF01000206.1 GCA_003245395.1 Clostridia bacterium | reverse complement strand
TCCTGCCTGATGCTGACGGCGGAGGCGGAGGGAAGGCAGATTACCACCGTGGAGGGACTGCATGATGCGCCGATACAGAAGGCATTTATTGAAAAATTTGCATTTCAGTGCGGCTATTGCACGTCTGGATTTCTGATGGTTTGCCATGCGCTGGCAACACTGCATCCGAACCCGCCCGACAACGTGATCGACGATTGGCTTCAGAGCAATATCTGTCGCTGTACCAGCTATGAGGAAATCGGAAATGCCATTCGTGCCGTTCTGACGGGAGAGATTTCATAAATTGGATTTTGCAATAAAAATACGCGCAATTGAAAAGTCGGCCAATTAAAAAGCCCCGTGAAAACAGGCGTTTTCACGGAGCTTTTTTCTGCGGGCTACAGGTTGTGCGCCCAGGTATCAAAAGTAACCGGAGACCCCTTGGAACAAAAGCTGTGTAATAAATTCAGCCATCTCCTGCGAGGACTCCACCGTTCCATCCTGCAGCCATTTTTGCAGAATTTTCAGTGCTCCGGCGATGACAAAGCCCTGCAGATACTCGGCGGTCCGTTCATTGAGTTGTTTGGCGTTTTGAAGATTGGCGATCATTCGATCCTGCACGATGGACATCAGATCTTTTTGAAATTCTGTATCGCCGCCGTCGCTGAGCAGAACCTGAAACAGATCCGCGTGATCGGAGGTGTAATCCAGAAGCTGCTTGAGGACTGTGACGGCAGACTCCGGCTGATTGTCGGATGCACTTTCGTTGATATACGTATTAAAATCCGAAATGACACCCTGCTCAATTCCGCGGAGCACCTCGTATGGATCGTTAAAATGGGCGTAAAACGTGCTGCGATTGACATCGGCCTCTTCACAGAGCATCTTCACCGATATTTTGGAAATTGGGCGCGTATGCATCAGGCGAATCAGACTCTCTTTGAGCAGGGTGGTTGTGTATTTTACTCTGCGATCGACTTTTCCTGCCTTCATAATTTGCTCCTTGCAGCTGTAAATTTTTCGTGAGTTTTCCGACAAATAATCAATTTGTGTTGGAAATCGTGCAGGATTCAGAAAACTGCTGGTTGTAGTCCAACACAATGTATATTATAATTCCATTTTAATGCTAAGTAAACCGGCCGTTTATATTTGCGGGTTGGGGGAGGCAGGAAAAACGGGATCGAAGTCTCCAAGACAAATCGATGGAAAGGCGGCTGGGTTTGGAGGGAAAAATTCAGATTGTCGATATGGTGCGGGAATATACCATGGGGGAAACTACCATCACCGCGGTTGATCACATCAGCTTTGAGGTGCCCAAAGGAGCATATACCATCATCCTGGGCGCCAGCGGAGCCGGAAAATCCACGGTGCTGAATACGCTGGGCGGCATGGATAAGCCAACGGCCGGAGCCGTGAATGTTTTCGGACAGGATATCGCCCGATATAATAAAAAACAGCTGACACAGTACCGGCGCGATACCGTCGGCTTTGTTTTCCAGTTTTACAATCTGATGCCGAATCTGTCGGTGCTGGAAAATGTGGAACTGGCCAGTCAAATCTGCAAAGACCCCTTGGACGCCAGAGAAATTCTGGAGCTGGTGCGACTTTCTAATCGGCTGGACAATTTTCCGTCCCAGCTCTCCGGCGGCGAACAGCAGCGTGTGGCCATTGCCCGCGCTCTGGCGAAAAATCCGGACATCCTCTTATGCGACGAGCCCACCGGCGCGCTGGATTATGACACCGGACGGGCGGTTTTGGCGCTGCTGTACGATATCTGCAAAAAAAGCGGGAAAACGGTTATTGTCGTCACCCATAATGGCGCACTTGCTCCCACGGCGGACATCCTGATCCATATGAAAAGCGGGCAGATCGAGGACTACCGCATCAATGAGCATCCGGTGCCTGTCCACCGGCTGGAGTGGTAGTATGTTCTGGAGAAATTTCCGCAGAGAACTCCGGTACACTGCTACCCGCCTGGTATCCGTCGTGGTTATTACCATGGTGGCTGTGATGCTTTACGTCGGCTTTGCATGTCTAAATTATAATGTGAATCGACTGGCAAATACTTATTATGACCAGCAGAATGTGGCGGATTATTGGATTACCGGGCAGAGCCTTACCCAGACGGACTGCGATAAGCTGCTGAAAATCTCCGGCGTGAAAGATGTGCAGCCGCGGGTAACGCTGACAGTAGAAAACCGGTATGACAGTGATATTACGATCCTTCTCTATACCGTTCCCGAGAATATCAATGTCAATGTCCCCAGAATTCTGGAAGGGCGTCTGCCCTCCGGTAACGGCGAGATCATGATAAGCCGGCTGTTTGCCCAGGCTCAGGGCCTTCAGTTAGGCGACGACTACGAAATGAAAATCCCCGGGACGGGACAGTTTCTGAAGATGACGGTGTGTGCGCTGGTACAGGACCCTGAGTGCATGTACAACGTCGATGCGAAAAATCTGACCCCCAATTACGCTCAGCACGGGTTTGCCTATCTGCCGGAGGGAGCTCTGTCCTCCATCTTCGGAAAAAATCTCTATAATCAGATCTGCATCACCACGGACGGTACTGCCGATGAAAATACAGTCCGCAGCGGTATCAACGATACATTGGGGACAAGGGTCATCAACATCGTTGCGCTCAAGGACTATGTGAACGCCTATGAAATGCTCAACGTGTCCAACAGCATCAAATCCATCATCTTGATTTTCCCGCTGATCTTTTTCGCGGTGGCCGCGCTGATCATGTTCAGCACAATGAGCCGTCTGGTGGAAAATGCGAGGATGAGCGTGGGAACCTTCAAGGCACTGGGCTATGAAGATCCCAAAATTATGGCCTATTATCTGCTGTACGGGATTTTGGTGGTAAATGTCGGATTTGTGCTGGGTATGCTGCCGGTAAAGCTGTTTGCCCTCACGCTGATCCAGAAAATTTTCAACGCGCTGGATTTTCCCGCTTACACCTTTGCCTATGATTGGTCGGCTGCCCTTACTGCCTATCTGATTACCTGC